>JAGPDJ010000351.1 GCA_018057635.1 Ferruginibacter sp.
GTTATATATTTCTTATATGGCTATAAAAAAAGCAAACTGGCAATAAAAGCATAAAATAATCGGCCACGAATGCACGAATAATATTATTTAAATACCTTCTTTATTCGTGAATTCGTGGCAAAAAAATTACCTGTACACGGCACAAAGTAATTTAACTTTGTGCCGTTGTTATAAAAAGCACTGCCGAAAATGAAATATGAAATTGGAGATAAGATAATTGTACTGCATACAGATGAGGAAGGAACTGTGATTGATATTATGAATGACAAAATGGTCATGATTGAAGTTAAGGGCGTTAAATTCCCTGCATACATGGACCAGATCGATTTCCCTTATTTTAAGATGTTTACCCAAAAAAAGATAGTTGAAAAAAAGAAGATCTATGTTGATAATATAAAAAAGGAGAAACCTGCATTGAAAAAGCAGGAGGGTAATGGTATCTGGATCAGTTTTATACCAGTTTTTGATAAAGATGTTTTTGATGATGATATGGTAGAGAAATTAAAAATTTACCTTATTAATTACAATGATGAAGAATATAGTTTTGATTATAATTTGTTCTTTTCAGGAGAAAGCCATTTTGAACTGAAAAATACCATACGGCCACATAGTGATTTTTACCTGCATGATGTGGATTTTGAAGACCTGAGTGATAACCCGAAATTTGATATTGTATTTTCACTTGCACCGGAAAATAAAAAGAAAGCT
Source organism: Ferruginibacter sp. (assembly GCA_018057635.1). The sequence continues at coordinate 709 of JAGPDJ010000351.1, forward strand.
CCTTATTTTGAAACTTCATTAAAAGTAAAGGGTAAGCAATTTTTTAAAAAAATAGAAGAACTTCAAATAAAAAATGAAGCTTCATTTGCTTATGAACTGTTTGTAACATACCCTGATAAATCTGTAGATGAAAAAGTTGATCTCAGCAGGTTGGGGAATGCCGGCTTCCGTGTATACGATGCTGCAAAAGTTAAAGATAATCTGCCAGCAGCGAGGTCAGTTGTTGACCTTCACATTGAGAAGCTTACCAGTAATTGGCAAAGACTTTCAAATTATGAAATCCTGGAAATGCAAGTGCATGAATTTGAAAAATATTATGAACTTTCAGTACTTCATCAGCAGCCGCAACTGATCATCATTCACGGTGTAGGTGAAGGTAAGCTACGTGATGAAATTCATGAGCGACTTAAGCTGAAAAAAGAAGTTAAAACATTTGTAAACCAGTTTCATCCGTTATATGGATTTGGGGCAACAGAAATTTATTTTAAATAGAATATAGTTGAAATAGTTGATTTGGTTGATAAAGTTAATGGCCTTTTTAACTTGTCAACTAAAAACTAATAACTAACAGCTAATGACTAACAACTAACAGCTAACAACACACTATTTCAACGGCCTCTTCTTAATCATTCCTCCCTTCATATCTTTCACACTGCTCATCACAACAAAGGCATTGGGATCAATTTTTTCAATTTCAAGTTTTAGTTTACTAACTTCCAGCCGCGTAATGATGGTATAAATAATTTTCATGTCATAGAGCTTTTCCCCGCTTTTGCCAAATCCACGTTCTCCTTTATAAACTGTAATTCCTCGTCCGAGCTTATTTACAATCATGGTACGGATTTTATCAGCTTTTATTGAGATGATGGTTACTCCGGTATATTCCTCTATACCTTCAATGAGGAAGTCAACTGTTTTGGATGCAGAAAGGTAGGTAAGCATGGCATATAGGGCTACTTCTACAGAGATGAGCCACGCTGCCATTGAAAATATGATCACATTAACAAGCAGAATAACGTCTCCAATGGTGAGTCCTGATTTTTTGCTTAAAGCGATAGCTAAAACTTCCGTGCCATCTATTACAGCACCGCCTCTTACTGCAAAACCAATACCTGCCCCAAGGAAGAAACCTCCAAAAACGGCTACAAGTAATTTATCATGAGTAACATCAGGGTATGGAATAACTGCAACGGCTATTGCCAGGCAAACGATCCCGAAGGCGGTTTTTACAGCAAACTGCCTGCTGATGATGTTGTAACCTAAAATAATAAACGGGAGATTGATCACTATTAACAATAGAGATAAATTGATTCCGGTCAGTTCAGCAATCATCAGTGAGATACCTGTTGCACCACCGTCAAGAAAATTATTGGAAAGCAGGAAACTTTTCAGTCCAAATCCTGCTGAAAGTATTCCGATGGTGATCAACATAAAATCAATCCCGAATTTCCTTGCTGTGATTCTGAGTTCAACGATCTTTCTGGCATTACTGTACTTTGTAAGATCACTGTCTGTAATCTTTCTTCCAAAAACGGCTTTAAATATGCTGATCCTGTTCTTTCTCATTCCGATAAAAATAAGGAATTTTATTTTTGTGTATGGTAGTATTCCAAACAGATTTGCTTAATAGAATGATTTATTTTATGAGACTGTCTTTATTCAGAAGCTTTGATCTGCAAAGGTTTTATATATGCAAGAAATTAAATCTAAATTTGCAATTCTATCAGCCGGCCGTCGTTCTTTCGTTTTATGCGAAAGGAAGGAAAGTCCGGACAGCATAGGGCAACACACCGGTTAACAGCCGGCTCCTGGTTTTACCAGGAAGAGACAGTGCCACAGAAAATAACCGCCCTGCAAAGGGTAAGGGTGAAAATGTGAGGTAAGCGCTCACAGTTTTGATTGGTAACAATCATTACGGGTAAACCTTGTGTGCTGTAATGCCACGTATATCAGCGTTTGAGGGCGGCCCGCCCGAGCTGAAGGGTAGGCAGCAAGATTGTGTTAGTAATAACGCAGCAAGATAAATGATGGCCGTTCCGGTTTTACCGGGATAACAGAATCCGGCTTATGGCTGATAGATTTTTATTTTACAAATAACACGAATTATACGAATTGCACGAATTAGGAGAAATCAGAAAAGACTGTTTGTTTAATTAAAGGCCAGTCTTCTTTTATAAAACTAAAGTAAACGGTATCACGCACCGATCCGTTTTCAGCGATCATATGCCTTCTTAATATACCTTCTTTTACAGCACCGATCTTTAGCATGGCACCTTGCGATTTAATATTCAATAAACTTGTTTTTAATTCTACCCGGTTTAATTCCAGTTCCTTAAAACCATATTCCAGCAATAAGAATTTGCATGCTTTGTTAATGCCGGTTCTTTGTAATTCAGGTTTATACCATGTCCAGCCAATTTCAACTCTTTTATTTGGTAAAGAAATATTACCATAACGGGTGCAGCCTGCAAAAAAGCCGGCAGCTTTGTCGTAGATGGCAAAAGGATAGGAGTTGCCTGTTTCTCTTTCCAGTAATGCCTGGTTAAAATATTTCCTGAAATCGGCTTCCGTTTTTACATCAGCACTGGTGAATTCCCAAATTTCTCTTTCCATTGCAATGGGTAATAAATCGTTGTAGTGCTTTTCCTGTAAGGGTTCCAGCCTTGCCCTGCTATTCTGTAAAAT
>JAGPDJ010000352.1 GCA_018057635.1 Ferruginibacter sp.
TGGCTTTATCCGGAGGAGATGCCTTTGAAAAAACTTTCACCAGTTCTGTTGCCTTCCCCTGGAAAAAGAACTGGGTGATCATTTTATTCGGGTTTTCGGTATTAAAATTATCCAGCAGGTTAAGTACATTTAATAATTCAGCCCTGGCACCCTTTTCATCATCATACAATTTATCCATCACAAGCCTGTAATAATTGTAATAAATATCATGCATGATGGCAAACCTGCTGTTTGACATATTCTCCACAAGCCAATAACGGTTACGGATACCATCAAATGCTTTCCATCCTGAAATATTTCTTCCGTCAGGAGCATTGTTTACAATATTCTGTGCTTTTTGAAAATACACTTCCCCACCCTTTGGTGAAAAGGAATCTGAGTCAAAGCCAATGATCAAATAGGCATAGTATGCAAACACTGCTGTAAGGTTAGATGCAAGTGCATCGGTTCCGGTAACCCTGTTTTCATTAAAATCGAGTTGCTGGAATTCTATATATTTAAATGTGAGATCATCATCTTTATAATTTATAATAGGCGACAGGTAATTAGTATTAAATACCGGCCTGGCTGCCTGAATGGTGAGTGACGCTTTGTAAACATTTGTTTCGGAAGTTGATTCAAGGTTTAAAAGAAAATTGCAATCTATCCTTTCATTGGGTGCATAGGTTTCTGATGACCATTTCCGGTTATTCAGAAAGTTATTCAGTGCAGTCTGTAATGTGAGAAATGTATTCCTGTTTACATTATTACTTACCCTGGTGGTAACCACTGTAACCCGGGCGTTTAGTTCCTGGCCTATTGAAGTACTGCTTACAACAAGAAATAACAGTAAAAATTTTATTCTATGCATTGGAAATTTTTAAAATGGTATTTACAATATCTGCAGCTAAAGCTGTTTTTGATTTTGTATCAAAATGAAATTCATTTCCCTTCTTATCAAAAATAGTGATTTTGTTAGTGTTGTGCCCAAATCCTGCACCAGCATCATTCAATGAATTAAGAACGATCATGTCGGCATTTTTTGAGTGTAATTTTTTCAGAGCAAACTCCTTTTCATTGTTTGTTTCCAGTGCAAATCCTGCCAGGAACTGGTTATCCCGTTTATTTTCACCCATGGTTTTTAAAATATCTGCCGTTTTATTTAATTCAATCGTGAGTGTGCCATGTTGTTTTTTTATTTTCTGGGGTGATGGATTGCTGATGGTATAATCTGCAACAGCAGCACTCATCACAGCCATATCAACCCCGGGGAATATCCGCACACAGGCTGTATACATTTCTGCTGCACTGGTAACTTTTTCAATTGAATAATTACCATATAAAGGTTGTGTTACCGGACCAATAACCAGCGTTACTTCAGCGCCACGTTTATGGAATTCATCTGCTATGGCTATACCCATTTTGCCTGAAGAATGGTTCCCGATAAATCGTACGGGATCAATTGCCTCATAAGTAGGCCCTGCTGTAACCAAGACTTTTTTACCTGCCAGTTGTTGGCTTTTCAAAAAAAAATCCTGTAACCAATTAATGATCTGTTCTGGTTCGGCCATCCTGCCAGGCCCCGTAAGCCCACTGGCCAATTCGCCATGTTCAACCGGGATCACATGATTACCAAATGAACCAATTTTTCCCATATTCATTTGTGTAGAAGGATGTTTCCACATATCCTCATCCATTGCAGGAACGGCTACCACCGGGCAAGTGGCAGATAAATAAACGGCCAGTAACAAATTATCGCAGATGCCGTTGGCCATCTTTGCCACTGTATTACAACTCATTGGGGCAATCAGCATCACATCAGCCCACCTGCCAAGCATTACATGATTGGCCCATGAACTATTTTGAGACAACTCAGAAAGCACTTCATTTTTAGATAAAGTTGATAGTGTAAGTGGTGCAATGAAATTTCCAGCAGCAGGCGTCATGATCACTTTTACCTCAGCACCGGCCTTAGCCAATAACCTAACCAGTACTGCAGATTTATAAGCAGCGATGCTACCCGTTATACCCAATAATATTTTTTTCCCTTTTAACATAAAAAAATCCCGCCAGTTAAGGCGAGATTAAAATTATAACTTCTAATCTAAATGAAGATGTAAAAAACAAAATTCATCCCGATTAACTGAATAAATCTTCGTCGTTCCTTCTGAAATACACTTTATCGTCAAGGAATTCTGCCGTTGCAAGCAAAGCAGGATTCGGCATACGCTCATAAGCACGGGAAATTTCAATCTGCTCTTTATTCTCATGTATCTCTTCGAGGCTGTCTGTATGGCTTGCAAACTCCTCCAGTTTATTATGAAGCTCTTCTTTGATTGTGATATTTATCTGGTTGGCTCTTTTTGCAATAATGGCAATAGACTCATATACATTACCTGTTTTATCTTTAAGATCAGATAATTTTTTAGGTTCCACTACACTATTGGTACTAGCGCTTAACTGACGACGTAATTTGCTCATTTTTTATTTCTTTAATATGATTTTTACTTAAATTACTAAAACTTTCAGCATCTTTCAGGAGATTACTTTCCGGGTATCTGTCTGCAAAATCTTCATATTCAGATATCACTTTTTCATAACGTTCTTCCTGCCTTTCTATGATGCTGAGTTTGGCAAACCGGTAATATGATTTAACAATCATTAACTTGTAATCATCACCTTTGGTTGATTCGGGATAGTTATTCAGCAAATTTGTATAAGCTATTGCTGCAGCTCTGAAATGACCAAGGTTATAATATAATTTTGCTCCCCTGTATTCTTTTACTTCCATTTTAGCCCTCGACAGGTCTATGATGTCTGTAGCTTCTTTAATTCGTGTTGAACCTGGATGCGTATTGATAAATGTCTGCATCATTCCCATTGCCTTAATAGTATTTACCTGTTCCAGGTCAATTTTAGGGGATTGCTTGTAAAAACAATAGGCCCGCATGTAGTCAACTTCTTCTGCCCTGCTGCTATTCGGAAAAACTTCCAGGTAACCTTTAAAAAGGTTTTCAGCATCCCTGTACATATCCATATAATAGAAACAATAGGCATATTTATAATAAATATCTTCAAACTTCTGAGTTCCTTTATACACAGGAAACAATTCTTCATACAACTGGTTTGCCAGCCTGTATTTCTTTTTGGCATAGAACTCTTCAGCCTTTGCCAGTTTATATTCATAATCCTTGCTTTTCTGAATCTTACTCAGGTTATTACATGCTGCAAAACCAAGTAACAAGAAAAAAGCAGGAATGATTATTTTCAGTGATCGCATAAAGAAGTGCAAAATTAATAGATTTTTTCCAAAAATGCCTGTAAATAGAGAAATCACCAAAAAAGACTTGTTAAGTATAACATAAAGCATTCAAATACTGTATGTTGCC
>JAGPDJ010000041.1 GCA_018057635.1 Ferruginibacter sp.
ACATTCTTTTTATTAACCATGCCACCATAAAAAAAAGCAAGGCCTGGTGTCATTATCAATACCAATGCGGTAGATGCCAGCATCCACGCAGTATCGGCACTGTTTATATTTTCAGTGTTTATCTTCCCGGGAAGTGAAGGGAAAATTAAGCAAAGGACAACAATAACTAAAAGGATGGAAAATGTAATGAGCGCAAATCTTCTTGACATATAACTTTTATTAGGTTAATAAAGTTATAGCAGGCAATGAAGCGAATGTAATATTTTTTTTTATTCAAGAGAAATCATAATTAGTAATAGCAGGTAAAAAACACAATCTTTTTTTGTGTGCCACAAACCAAGGCGAAGAATTGTTTACCTTATTCTGTACCAGCTGGACCCATTACTTTGTAAGGTGATACTTCCATTAAGAGGAATACTGGTATTGGCTATTCCGGTAAAATCAAAATAGCTGCTAATTGTTTTGGCATTGTTATCCTGGTTAACAATTACATATTCTCTTCTTGCACAGGTATTGGCAGCAGGTAATGTTATGGTAATGGCACCTGCTGTATTTAATATAATATGTGTATGGTCAAATTCATCTAAAGTCTGGCTGGAAGAAGATACAGATATTGCATTGGCAGTAGAGCCACTAACATCTAAGTAACTTAAAGGAGTAACTGTTCTTACTCCAACAAATCCTGTATTGTCTAATGTAATACGATTGCTGTTACCACCCGAGCGGAAATTGACCGAACTGTCTGCATTAAAAAAAATGCCTGAGCGTATACTGGTTACTGATGTACCGGATATTAATCCAGCTTGTGCTGTAGATGGATTAACCAACTGAATATAGCCTGTATTGTCGTTTTCAAATAATGCTATTGAAGACGGATTTATTATACTGCTGCTTACAGAGCTGTCTTTTACAACATGAAAACGTGCGTCGGGAGTGGTAGTACCAATGCCTACATTAACATTTGACGTTGCTCCGTTAACACCATTGATGCTACCCAGTACCAAACTGTTACTGGCAGCAACCTGGGCACGGTAACCAATGGCAGTAGCATTGGTACTGAAGCCGTTTACATCACTGTTACTGCCGAATAAGCTGTTTTGATCACCGGAACTACTGGTAGAATTTCCAACATGTGTATTATCATTTCCTGAAGCTGTACTGCTATGGCCTATCAAAGTATTCTGAAACCCGTTACTCAGAGAAGCTCCGCCACTCAGTGCACCCAGGGTAGTATTGTAGTATCCGGTTGTAATGGCATTTCCACTTCTGGTTCCCACAGCCGTATTTTGATTACCACTAAGAACAACAGCAGCAGGATCAACATTTTGTAATGACTGAAAACCAATTGCAACATTTGCCGTATTAATTGAAAATCCTGCCAAATTCATATTCATCATGGCTTCCTGACCAATGGCAATATTCTGAGATCCAAGCTGATTTGCTGCTAGTGCATTTTTACCAATTGCGATATTTATATCACCAGTTGTATTGCTTATTAATGAACGGTTTCCAATTGCAACATTTTCAGTACCCAGCGTATTTGAAAACAAAGCGCTATCACCGATGGCTAAAATGTCTGTTCCGTTTGTATTACTGCGGGCAGCCCTAAAACCAATGGCGGTATTTCCCGAGATTGTATTTGAAAACAGTGATTCAATACCAATGGCCGTATTTCTGCTGCCTGTAATATTGTTTCTTAACGTCATGTAACCCACAGCGGTATTAAATGAAGTATCATTTGAGAACATGGATTCATATCCTATAGCAGTATTGTAATTCCCATTTTTTAATGGAAACGAAGTACTGCCCATTGCCTTTGCACCAATTACCACATTGCTATCGCCCTTATCGTGGCCCTGAAAAGATTCTGCTCCCATTGCAACATTATAATTTCCTGATGTCATGCTCCTTGCTGATAAATAGCCTGTATATAAATTTTCAAAGCCACCTGAATTGTTAACACCGGATTTATACCCAATGGCCGTATTCCCTCCAAAACTGGCACTATCATGCCTTAATGCTTCAACACCAATAGCAACATTAAAACGATTAAAAAAGCCTTTTGCTTTTTCCATAGCTTTAGATCCAATAGCAACATTTTGTTCACCATTGGTATTTTCTGCCATTGCAAGGTTGCCAATAGCCACGTTATTGCCCCCATTTGTTGGATTGGAAGGCTGATTTAAAAAAAGCGCTTTGGAACCTATTGCGGTATTGTTTGTAAGATAAACAGCATTACTATTATTAAATGATTGTGTATATAGGGCTGAATCGCCTATAGCAGTATTATTACCGGCAAACGTATTAAATTTCAATGCGCCCATACCGATAGCCAAATTATTTGAAACTTTATTGGAGGAAAGTGCTTCTGTGCCTATTGCCAGGTTGCTTTTTCCCGAAACATTTACGAGGAGGGTATTGGCTCCGATAGCTATGTTTGGTGATGTTGTTGTGTCAGTTGATAATGCACCTGAACCAATTCCAATCTTATAAGTTCCGTTTTTTGAAAACATCAGGGCAGATGGTCCAATTGCAACTGAATAGGATGAGTTTACAGACGTTAACATAGCACTTGCACCTATGGCAACATTAAATGAACCGGTTGTATCATTTAAAAGAGCAGAACTTCCTATTGCAACATTATCATCTCCGGATTTGTGCTTACCCAATGCATTACTTCCCATTGCAAGATTAAATGAACCGGTAATGTTATTTCTTAATGCCGAAGATCCAACTGCATTATTGGCAAACCCGGATGTATTTTTCATTAAAGCATTTGCGCCAATGGCTACACCTCCAAAAGCAGAAGTGTTATTTGCAAGTGCACTATCGCCCATTGCAGCATTTAAGCCTCCTGTTGTATTTTTTTGTCCCGTTCCGCTGCCAATAAAATAGTTCCCATTGGTTCTATCAAACTGCCCGATCCACCCGTTGTTTTGTTTAAAACGCAAAGGCATGATATCAGTTGTTCCCAAAAAATTGAGTGCCGTATCCGTGCCTGCATTACCGGTAGTTGCCCATCCTTTTGTATTACTTGCAGTTGCCAGCCAGAGCCAGCTGCTGCCGCTAAAATAATAGAACCCGGTGCTATCGGGTGCATCCTGGTATATCAGTAAACCCGCTGCCGGTATTGTAATTGCATTTTTTTGGGCTTTGCTCATCCGCGGAACCAACATCCCCTTTGATGTACTCTTTACATCAAAAATGGCGCTTGCATCTGCATTACTGCCATCTGTGTTTATGGCAAAACTTTGTGCCAGCGTATCCCTGCCGTAAATAATTATCAGTATAAAAAAGAGTTTCTTCATTACTCCATATTTTTTTAGCCATAAAAATATAGTACTATGAATTTGAATCATATCCCCAAAAACGGGGATATGCCCTTGAGATTAAAATGTACCAGAAAGGTTGTTTCTCTTAAAATGACTGATGATTCTTTAAGTTCAATAAAATTATAGACAGGTCTTGTTTTTTGAATTTTTCATTTGGATTTTTCTTTGTATCAAAATGACATAACTCTTTTGTATTTTTCAGGATGAATGCAAATAAAAAAAAATGGTTCCTTTTTTTATTGACCGGTTTTGCCATGTTAATCAGTTATAGTCAAAAACCAGCATTATATTTTAAGCGGCTTACTCAATCTAACGGGTTATCTAATAATAAGGTGAATTGCATATTACAGGATAAACGCGGTTTTATCTGGATAGGTACAGACGATGGTTTAAACCGTTATGACGGTAATAACTTTGTCGTTTTCAAAAATACGCCAGGTCAGGCATCCGGAATTTCCGGTAACACAATAACTGATCTTCATGAAGATAAAGACGAGGTATTGTGGATTGCAACATCAGATGGTGGTATAACAAAATATGACAGGCGCCTTCAACACGCATATCAATTTCGCCAGTTCAAACATCATCCAAATGATCAGAACAGTATACCTGTAAATATTATCAATGCATTACAGCAAGATCATGAAGGCAATTTGTGGCTGGCTACAAGCGGAGCTGGTGTACTGAGGTTTGACAAGAAAAAAGAACGGTTTGAAAAACCAGCAGGTATCGGCCCATGGACCATTAATGATATTTGTGTTGATAAAAACGGGATATTATGGGGCGGAAGAGAAGGTGGAAGTATTATAAAAATAAACCCGCTTAATCTTCACTGGCAAATTGACGAGCAATATTCAAATGTATATGCGGCATTACCACATGTTGTAGTTACCAGTTTATTTAAAGACAGTAAAAATAATATCTGGTTTGGTTCATGGGATAAAGCTGTTTATCGTTATAACAATCTAAATGGAAAAGAAGATAATTTCAGCAACAAAAAAAATGATTCATTTTCATTCGGTATAGATGAGCCCATTTCATTCAATGAAGATAAAATGGGCCGTATCTGGATTGGGGGAAAATATTCCGGCCTGTATATCTATGAGCCAATAGTAAATAAATTCTATAATTACAGGCATGACCCTGCAAAAGAAGGTACACTTAGTGCAGATAAAATCAACTGCATTTTTATGGATGTATCGGGCAATTCATGGTTGGGAACTGATCGGGGAATAAGTATATACCAGGCGATGCAACAGCAATTTGAACAGGAATTTTTACCGTTTACCGGGGATATCCGGGAAAAACCAATTGTAATCTATGATTTTTATAAGGATGAAGCAGGAACACTTTGGATTGGCACCAATAAAGGGCTCTTCCTAAAGGGTACGGATGGCCGCTATATTTATAAAAAAATAGTTTACCTGGAAACACAACTCAGTATAACCAGGATTTACAAAACACCTGAAGGGGATATTTATTTAGGAACAGATTATTCACTATTCAGATACGACCCGGTTAAAAGCGATGTTTCATTACTTCCCAATACAGAAAAAGACCAGGTAATGAGCAAACTGATAGAGTCCAGGATCGTTTCTATTGTATTGGATACAATTGATGGCCACCCGGTTTTGCTTACTTCGCCTTATGGCCATTTCATTTCGTACTATAATTTTACAGAACAACGCTGGATATCCCGAAAAGACAGTACAAAAAAAATATTAACCCGCTATAATATCCGGGACAACCTGATACGGAAAATATTTAAGTCCGGTGATGGTACGCTCTGGCTTGCCAATGTTAAACACGGTTTGGCTGCTTTGAATAAAAACGGGCAGGGAAACACAACCTATATCAATGATCCTTCCCGCGTAAACAGTATAAGCAATAATAATATTTTCGATATTAAAGAAGACAAACTGGGTAATTTATGGATAAGTACTTATGGAGGAGGATTAAATTATTTTGAAAAAGGTAAAAAAACTTTTAAGCATATTGAATCTGTGAATAACCTTGTTGAAGGTATGGAAACAGATAAAAATGGAAATATCTGGAGTATTACCAATGGGAACCTGCAGAAATTTGATCCATTAAAAAACAGTTTTTCATATTTCGAATTACCCGATATTGAAAAATCAGGTGGAATCAAAGGTTATATATATAAAGACGGCCAGGGAAAAATGTATGTATCCGGCGCGGGTTATTTTATCAGTTTCCAACCGGAAGAAATAAATGTGAAGCCAGGGCAACCAGAAGTTTTTCTAACAGATTTCAACATCTTTAATCAATCATATTCTCATTTATTAATGCAAAAGGAAGTTGCATTGAGTTACAAGGAGAATTTTTTCACTATCCATTTTTCTGCGCCCTTTTATACCGGAACAGCTAGTCTTCAATATGCTTACATGCTAGAAGGGGTTGATAATGATTGGATCAATGCCGGTTCTTCTACACAGGCTCCATATACAAACTTAAGCGGAGGTGAATATATTTTTAAAGTAAAAGCAACTGAAACTCCGGGAAGCTGGTCAGACAAGGTCACTACCATCAATATCAGGATCGTTCCGGCGTTTTGGAAAAGGTGGTGGTTTTTTGCTATCGTTTCATTACTGCTCTTTTTTATTATTTATGGAATATACCGTTATCGCATCAATGAATTATATAAAAGACAATCAATCAGAAATAAAATTGCACAGGACCTGCATGACAGCGTAGGTTCAACACTCAGCAGCATTTCAGTTTACAGCCAGGTAGCTAAATTTTATAATGAACAGGAAAAACAATCAGACCTCACAAATACGCTTGAAAAAATCAGTTCGGCTTCCGGTGAAATGATAAGCGAATTAAGTGATACGGTATGGGCTATTAATCCACTTAATGATCATATGGATATTATTTTACAGCGTATGGAATCTTTTGCCCGCCCATTACTATCAGCACTGGAAATTAATTTTCATTTTTACTATGATGAATCTCTTATGAATGTAAACCTTGAAATGACCAAGCGAAAGAATTTTTATCTCATCTTTAAAGAAGCAGTGAACAATGTTATTAAATATGCAGCATGTAAAAATTTATGGGTTCGTTTAGAGTATCACAATCATGAATTGACATTTACAATTAAAGACGATGGAAGAGGTTATGATATGGCATTGGTTAAATCTACACATTCTTTATCAGGAAATGGTTTACAAAACATGAAGCATAGGGCAAAAGAAATGGAAGGAACTTTGATCATTCAGTCTTCCCAGGGAAATGGCACATCAATAAAACTGCAGTTTCCTATCCCCTAATTTGGGGATTGCTGATGATAATAATTTTTTTGACATTCACTTTAAATACTTCATATGAGTTTACGTATTGCAATTTTTGATGACAATAAAAATATACGGGAAAGTATAAGCCTGTTACTGGCAACAGTAACACATTTTGAAGTAGTTGGCTGTTATAGCCATGTAATGGATTGTATTGAAAATGTGGCCATTTGTAAACCAGATATTGTTTTAATGGATATTGAAATGCCTGGCATGAGTGGAATTGAAGCTGTTTCTTTGATCAAAAAAGAATTCCCTCATATACAAATACTGATGCAAACAGTTTTTGAAGATGATGACCGGGTGTTTGATTCTATATGTGCTGGTGCCTCTGGATACATCTTAAAGAATTTCCTCAATACAAAACTGGTGGAATTTATCAATGAACTACAATTTGGTGGAAGCCCCATGAGCCCTTCCATTGCCCGCAAAGTTTTAAATAAAATGCATTCAGTTTCTGCTGTTATTAAACCGCAAGCAGCGCCCGATTATCATCTTACCATCCGGGAAAAAGAAGTATTAACCTGCCTGGTTAGCGGCTTAAGTTACAAAATGATTGGCGCTCAACTTCATATTAGTTATGAAACTGTACGCAGCCATGTAAAAAAAATTTATGAGAAATTGCATGTTGCTTCACTTACAGAAGTTGTTGCTAAAGCTATCAATCAAAAAATAGTTTAAAAACTAAGTCATTGCAAAAAGCAGTTTTTATAATTATTGGTTATAATTTCCAAATTCTAATTTCATAATTCAAATAACAACCGGCACTTATAAGATGTTTGATTTTCTATAATCGAACATCTTATAAGTATATATTTTTAACTTTTCCGAAAAACCAATCGATATGTAGATTAAAAGTATCTTTTAAATTATCGCCAATGCTATCACTTGGTTTGTAACACATGGAACAACATTTCCCAATTCTTTTATCACGATTTGAGCATTGCAAATGTAAATTAGTTTGGTCTTACAATCTTGTTTCGTGAGCTACACACCAAAGTGGCAGTGAACCTCGAAGCAAAGTACCAATACATAAAGTTTGCGTTTTACTGACACAACTGCACAAAACAATGCAACCCAAATCCTGAATCTTTTATCCTGTATCCTGTATCTCCCTTAATCCCCCGGCTTATATCTTTTTTCTGCATGTTTCAATACATCTGCTTTGTAAAACAGTACCTCTTTAAATATTCCCTTCGTGTACATTAGCGCCTGGTCATCAAAATGTTTTGACCCCGGAATTCCGCTTACACCTCCTGCCAGCAATGATTTTGCTTTCACCTTTTTTCCAAATTCAACTGCACAGATAAAACTGTTTCCATGCACGCCATACCTTTTTTTTGTGCCCGGAAAATAAACGGATGAATAAGATGGAAGCATTCCCCATTCGGAACTTACAAAGCCAACAGGCAGACTAGGTTGCATATCATCATATTGCAATTTCAAATTTCCGTCCATTCGCTGATAGCGGTTTATGTCTCCCCATGGCACCTGCCATTTGCCATGGTTTTGTTGCAGTTTATTGATGGCTGAACGGAATGTTTGCAGCAATTCCTCATTTGAAGCAGCTGCTACAAATTTATTTACTGCATCCATATTTCCCTTTGCAGGATCAAAGTACCTGGATAAGATCAACGGCTTTAACTGGTCACCCCATTCTATGGCAAGCGTTGTTGCAATGGATTGTTCACTTGCATACAGGTTCCACTCTTTTATAACATTAACTGGCTCTTTAAGTGATGTGTAATTCATTCCGGTATCTGATGTAAACGCTTTTACCAATGCCGGTATCAACAATTCAAAGCCCGCAATATAGGTATCATAGCCGGCAGCAATGAGTTTATCTATAGTAAATGAATTTTCTTTCTGCAATATCCTAACGGCATTGATACCACGAAAATTTTCAGGATCAGGTGCCATATAAGCTGGATACTTTGTTTTATCCGGACTGTTATTTCCTGCAACAGTAAATGGCGTTGAATTACAATTCTGCAACCAACCATTTACAGGATTATACAGGTGAATGCTTTCTTCAACACTATGTAAACCCATCCAGTCAGTAGATGCTTTTGTTCCATCAACCGGTTTTGACCAGTCAATGCCGGGATTTCTTTTTGGTATAAAATTACCATGCCAGTATGCAATATTTCCCGCTGCATCGGCATACACTGTATTGTTGCTGGTATTGGCTGTAAGTGCCATCACTTTTTTATATTCTTCAAAACTTTTCGTTTTCGTTCTTTGCCAGCTTTGTATCAACCCTTTCATATTGCGGTTATCTGATGAGAGACTAATCCATTTGTCGTTTCGTTTAGCCATTACCGGGCCATGATGTGTTGCAAATATTTTAAAACTCCTGGTTTTAAGTTCAGCCGCATCCTTATATTTTATGATGATCGTTCTTTCCTTAACGGCCCTTTCTTCATTATCATACTCATAGGCATAACCATTATCTTTTTTACTTATTTTCTCTTCATACAGATCAGCCACATCAGCAACACTGGAAGTATGCATCCATCCGCAGAATTCATTAAATCCCTGGTAAATAAAAAACTGGCCCCAGGTAACTGCACCATAAGCATTCAGTCCTTCCTCACTAACCACATGCACTTCCGGCCTGAAATAAAAACTTACATGTGGATTTATATATAACAGAGCATTGCCGCTTGCTGATTTTGATGGAGCAATTGCAAATCCATTAGAACCAGTTGATTGTTCGGGTTCTTTTAACGATCCTGGAATTGAACCAAGCTCATTTCCTGTATAAAAACTTTCCAGTTCTTTGGTTGAAATTCCGGATGTATTGATGGCTCCGATGCTTCCATCCGTCCACAACAAAGGAAACCAGGGTTCAAAACGGTTTAACAATGCCGGTTTTACTTCGGGATGTTTATACAGGTAATAGTTAATTCCGTCTGCAAATGCATATAACAACTGTTGAAGCCAGTAAGGTGCCGTCTGTAAATCAGCTTTGGCAGCTGTTGTATCAATCAGTATTTTTAAAAGAAGATCGCTGTACAACGCAGATTTACCATTAATTTCGGATAGCCTTCCCAGTTTTTCAATGTAATTCATCTCTACGCGTTTAAAATCATCCTCGCATTGAGCATACAACAAACCAAAAACTGCATCAGCATCTGTGCCCCCATAAATATGAGGTATTCCCCAGTTATCGCGGATAATTTCAACCCGTTTTGCCTGGTCCTTCCATTTTTTAATTTCCTTCGGCGAAAATGACTGGGCTGAAATTTTTAAAGGGATGAGGAAAAAAATAAGGAAGATATATTTCATGTGATGATTTGAAGATTTTAAAATTTGATGATTTGAAAATTTGGAGATTTGGAGATTTGAAGATTAATGAAAGATATTTTTTACCTGGTAAATTAAACGAAAATTATTCAAACCGTGTATTCATCTTCAAATTTTCAAATCATCAAATTTTCAAATTGCTATGAATTTGAGGGAGAATCAATGTATGATATATGATATATGATATATGATTTAAGATGTATGATTTGTTGATTTCATAAATCATACATCGTAAATCATACATATTATTACCTTTGCCGCAAAACTTAACGATATGTGGCTTAACAGCATCTTAGAAACGATCGGCAATACTCCGTTGATCAAATTGAACAAGATTACAAAAGACCTTCCCTGTACTGTGCTTGCAAAAGTTGAATATTTCAACCCGGGCAATTCTATTAAAGACCGGATGGCGCTGAAAATGCTGGAAGTGGCAGAAAAGGAAGGCAAGATAAAACCAGGCGGCACCATTATTGAAGGCACCAGTGGTAATACCGGAATGGGACTTGCACTGGCTGCATGTGTGAAAGGGTATAATTGCATTTTTACAACAACCGATAAGCAATCTAAAGAAAAAGCAGATATTTTAAAAGCTGTGGGCGCTGAAGTGATCGTTTGTCCAACCAACGTAGAACCGGAAGATCCGCGCTCCTATTATTCCGTTTCTAAAAGACTGGCAACTGAAGTACCCAATAGCTGGTATGTTAATCAATATGACAACCTGGCCAACAGGCAGGCGCATTATGAGCAAACCGGACCTGAGATCTGGGAACAGACAGAAGGTAAAGTAACGCATCTTGTAGTGGCAACGGGAACCGGTGGAACCATTGTTGGAACCGGGAAATACCTGAAAGAGAAAAATCCCAATATTAAAATATGGGCTATTGACAGTTATGGCTCGTTATTGAAGAAATACTTTGAAACCGGTGAACTTGACCAAAAAGAAGTGTATCCATATATAAGTGAAGGTTTTGGAGAAGATTTTGTTCCGCAGAACTATGATATGCAATATATAGACGAATTCACAAAAGTAACCGATAAGGATGGTGCTGTAATGGCCAGGCGTATTGCCAAGGAAGAAGGCATGTTTTGCGGATACAGTGCAGGAAGTTGCCTCCAGGGTGTTTTCCAGTTAAAAGATCAGCTTAAAAAAGATGATGTGGTTGTTTGCATATTCCATGACCATGGCAGCCGGTATGTTGGTAAAGTATATAATGACGAATGGATGCTGGAAAGAGGTTTCCTGGATGTAAAAACGTTCAAGGATCTGATCAGTGGCCGCGGAAGCCAGCGAACCATTACTATTAAGCCGGAACAGACAGTAAGCGAGGCTATAGAAATGATGAAACAGTATGATATTGAGAATATCCCGGTATTCAATGGCGAAGAAAATATAGGTGCCATATCTGAGAACGGATTATTTAATAAGATCCTCAATAACCCGGATATTAAAAGCAGTAAAGTAACAGATGTAATGGAAAAAGCATACCCGGTTGTTGCTTTCGACAGTCCTGTAGAGCGGTTAAGCAGCTTTATCACAAAAGAAAATGGCGCTGTTTTAAGCAGGGATGAAAGTGGCAGTTATCACATTGTTACTAAATATGACATTATTCAAAGCCTTACAAAATAATCACATTCGTTAATCTACGTTTTTATTAAAACGCAATACCATGCTGCATCTTATAGGGTGCAGCATTTTTTTTTACCAAAGTGCGGATAATTATTATCGTAAATTTACTATCCTCATTTTCGTATAACCACAAAGGATTTTACTACTAATATGTTGTTATCAGGGTATTTATG
>JAGPDJ010000353.1 GCA_018057635.1 Ferruginibacter sp.
CTCTTCAGGGTTATTCAGTTTTGTACTTTTTCGGTTATTATTCACCGTTACATGCAATAAGCTTATCTGCTCATTTTTATATTCATACAAAATATTATCTGTAACAGTTAGGTGTTTCACATTGCCTATATTATCTGCCTGGTAATAACTGTAAATTCCTTCTTCAATTTCTTCATACCCTATAAATTTTAAAGAAACCTTTTTCCCATCAACTTCAATGTTCAGGTGTTTTTGAACATAGTCATTTACCAGCTTGTTCATTGCATCCCTGTTTTTTGGCTTTAGCAGGTCTACATTGGTTTTATAAGCCATCCGCAGGGTTTTTTCAAAATCATCAGTAAATATTTTACAACTTACTTCCAGTGTCCTTTCTTTCACATTGTGTTCTATTTCAGTAACACTTATATAAATGGGGTGCAGGCCCGATGCACTAAATACAATGATTACAAAGGAAGCCATTAACCATTTATAAAATTTTGATACCATTTAGCTAAGTTATTTTCAAATAAGATTTACTTTACAGATATTTGATAGTAAAATTAACATAAAAAAATAGGGCATCCGGCTTATATGCAAGATTTTACATTTTATTTTAAATTGGGATGGGAGCATATTTTAAGCTGGGATGCGCTGGACCATATACTTTTTATTGCGGCCCTTTCTGCAATTTACCTGGTAAATAACTGGAAGCAGGTTGCAATACTGGTTACCGCTTTTACGATAGGACATTCTGTTACCCTGGCATTGAGTGTGTATGATGTTGTAAGAATTAGCAGCAGATGGGTTGAATTCCTGATCCCATTGACAATTGTTATTACTGCTTTATTTAACTTCTTACACAAAGATTATTCAAAGGCATCGCTCAGGATTAATTATTTCCTGGCTTTTTTCTTTGGCTTGATACATGGGATGGGATATGCAAACACTATCAGGTTCATGTTAATGAAAGACCAGCAGATTGCCATACCGTTGTTTGGCTTCAATGTAGGGCTGGAAGCCGGGCAATTGTTGGTAGTGGCTGCCATTCTATCTGGAAGTTACCTGGCGGTAAACAAATTGTCGGCAAGCAGGAAATGGTGGGTTTGGATTTTGTCGGGTATCGCTTTTTGCTGGGCAGCTTTTATTGCTTTTAACAGGTGGCCATAATAATGAATAAGAGATCAGTTTAATTTCAATTATAAGAATAACATTTTAAATAAAACAAATGAAAAAAGCGCTTTCTTTTACCTTGCTGATGCTCATAACTGTTTGCAGTTTTGCCCAGGACATCAAAAATAATCCCGGCAGTAACCATGGTAACAGGTTTGAACAATTGGGCAGCATTTTACCAGGCCCTAACGAATTCCGCAGTGCAAGTGGCGCCCCCGGACCTAAATACTGGCAGCAACGTTGCGATTATGACATTGTATGTGAACTGGATGAACCCAACCGCCGGTTAAACGGAAAAGAGACTTTAACCTATTACAACAATTCACCTGATAATCTTACTTATTTATGGTTACAACTTGATGAGAACCAGCATAGTTCAAAAAACAATGCGGGTTATCAAAGCAGCAACTTCATGCAGAAAAATTTAAGTGAAGAAGATATAGCCAGGATGGGTGGAAAAAAAGACCGCGAATATGGCCATAATATCCTGAAAATAACTGATGCTGCTGGTAAGGCACTTAAGTATACCATCAACAAAACAATGATGAGGGTTGAATTGCCGCAGGTTTTAAAACCAGGGCAGCAATTCGTTTTCAAAATAGACTGGAATTATAATATTATTGAGCGGACAAAATATGGTGGAAGGGGTGGTTATGAAAATTTTCCGGAAGATGGAAATGATCTGTATACCATGACCCAATGGTACCCGCGTTTATGTGTATACAGCGATTTCCAGGGATGGCAGAACCAGCAGTTTGTAGGTTCAGGAGAATTTTCACTCACTTTTGGAAACTTTAAAGTTGCCATGACTGTTCCGGCAGACCATGTAGTGATGTCTACCGGCCAGGGACAAAATTACCAGCAGATACTTTCTGCCAAAGAATATGCACGCTGGCAAACAGCACAAAATGCAAAAGATGTAGTTGAGATCGTAACACTGGAAGAAGCAAAGGCAAAAGAAAAGCAGAAGTCAACACTTAAAAAGACATGGATATTCAAAGCTGATATGGTAAGGGATTTTGCCTGGGGCAGCAGCCGTAAATTTATCTGGGATGCCATGCCGGCTTATGTGGAGGGAAAAAAGGTTATGTGTATGAGCGGATACGGAAAAGAAGCGTATAACCTTTACCGTAAATACAGCACAAAGGCAGTAGCTCACACCATAAAATCCTATTCAAAGTTTACCATACCTTATCCTTACCCGGTAGCACAAAGCCTGGAGGCTGCTAACGGTATGGAATATCCGATGATCTGTTTTAATTTTGGCCGTTGCGAGAAAGACGGCACATACAGTGAAGGAACCAAGAATGGAATGCTTGGTGTTGTGATTCACGAAGTAGGCCATAACTTTTTTCCCATGATCATCAACAGCGACGAAAGGCAATGGACTTGGATGGACGAAGGATTAAACTCTTTTGTTGAATACCTTACTGAAGAATTATGGGATAATAAGTTCCCGGTTAGCAAAGGCCCTGCTTATAAGATCGTGGATTATATGAAACTACCAAAAGACCAGCTGGAACCGATCATGACCAACAGTGAAAATATCATCCAGTTTGGGCCTAATGCATACAGTAAACCTGCTACCGGTTTAAATATACTCAGGGAATCCATCATGGGACGGGAACTGTTTGATTATGCATTTAAAGAATATGCCAGGAGATGGGCATTTAAGCATCCAACTCCTTCCGACTTCTTCCGTACCATGGAAGATGCCAGCGCCGAAGACCTTGATTGGTTTTGGAGAGGATGGTTTTATGGAACTGAACCCTGCGACATCTCGCTTGATACGGTAAAATGGGCAAACCTGAATACCGAAGTAACTGCACCGGTTAATACCCCGGAAAGGACGATCAACCAACGGCCGGGAAAACCAATGCTAAATAGTTTTGATGATATCTCTAAAATAAGGAACCGGGAAGATAAAAACATAACGTTTGCAACAGATGCAGACCTTTCCCTGAGAGATTTTTACTGGAATTATGCCCGGGGACTGTCTAAGGTAGATACAGCATCTGTAAGTGTTACCATACCTGCCAGCAGCTCTGAAGTTTTAACTGCTGAACAAAAAATTGAGATTGCAGGTGGTAAAAACCTGTATGAACTTACTTTTAGCAACCTGGGCGGGCTTGTAATGCCAATCATTATTGAATGGACCTTTAAGGATGGAACCAAACAAACAGACAGGATATCTGCCTATGTATGGCGCAAAAATG
>JAGPDJ010000354.1 GCA_018057635.1 Ferruginibacter sp.
CTGGAAACCTTACTGGCAGGATAAAGACACAAAGCTGGTACACTTTGTTGGTAAAGACAATATTGTTTTCCATTGTATCATCTTCCCCATCATGCTGAAACTGCATGGAGATATTTTACCCGAAAATGTTCCCGCTAATGAGTTCCTGAACCTGGAAGGCGACAAAATGAGTACCAGCCGAAACTGGAAACTCGATATGCGGGATTATATCAATGATTTTGTAAAAAAAGAAAATGGTGGCGGCCAGTGTGTGGATATGCTTCGTTATTACCTTACCCAGATCGCTCCAGAAACTAAGGACAGTGAATTTATGTGGAAAGGTTTCCAGGATGCTGTTAACAGTGAACTGGTTTCCATCTTTGGCAATTTTGTAAACCGGACCTGGGTATTAATGCACAAACTCTGCGGCGGTAAAGTACCACCATTGCATACAGGTATCCTGGATGATAATGACAAAGTACTGATCGCAGAAATCGGAAATGCCAAAGCAAGAATTGAACCTTTATTAGAACAATATAAGTTCAGGGAGGCATTATATGAAGTGATCGATCTCTCAAGAAAAGGGAACCAGTATATGCAAAAGAAAGAACCCTGGATCGTTGCCAAAAAGCTGACCGAAAATCCGGAAGTTCAAAAAAGCATTGACAACACCATGCACTTGTGTTTACAGCTTACAGCCAACCTGGCCATTTTTATCAATCCTTTTTTACCCAATACTGCCAAAAGTATGCTGCATATGATGAAAGTGGTAGATAAATTGCTGGACTGGGAAAATGCAGGCAAGCTGAAATTATTGAGTATAGGTTATAGTTTAAGAGAACCTCAATTATTATTCAGGAAAATTGAAGACACAGAAATAACAGAACAAATTGAAAAATTAAAAAGCGGGTTAAAAAAAATGGAAGAACCGAAGAAAGAAGACAAAAAAGTGGAAGCAGTGTTCGTAAAGCATGAGATACAATTTGATGATTTCGCCAAAATTGACCTTAAAGTTGGAACAATTGTATCAGCAGAGAAAGTGGAAAAGGCTGACAAGCTTCTCAGATTATCTGTTGATCTTGGTTTTGAAACAAGAACCATTGTCAGTGGTATTGCCTTACATTTCAAACCTGAGGATATTGTGGGTAAACAAGTGACAGTTGTAACCAACCTGGCCCCGAGAAAAATGAGAGGTATTGAAAGTAACGGAATGATCCTGATGGCAGAGGATAAATCGGGAAAACTGCATTTTATTAACCCCGAAAATGTGATTGATACCGGTTCAAATGTTAGCTAACCGG
Source organism: Ferruginibacter sp. (assembly GCA_018057635.1). The sequence continues at coordinate 1,281 of JAGPDJ010000354.1, forward strand.
TAAAATTAAAGGAACCCCCGTTTTATCTGAACCGAAACGGGGGTTTTCATTTTACAAGCGGGGAGATTTCACTAAATTCATGTTTAAATCTCATCCGCACCTTGACAACAAAGCGTCTTGGCACGAAAATTCTTAAATTTTCCGGGATTTTCCTCGGTGTCATTACTATTCTTTTAATTGGCTTTCACTTCTGGATCAACTACAATGCCCGTCATATAATAGAAGATCTTGTTGATACAAAATCAAAAGGAAAACTCAAACTAAAAGTTGAAAAATTCAGGTTTAGCTGGTTCAGCCGTAAAGTTGAGTTGCATAATGCCTATATATATTCTACTGATTCAGTAAATACCAGTACCTCTTACAGGTTCCGGGTTAATAATATTAAACTTACTGTACAGGAAATCTTACCGATTATTTTTAGTAAAAAATTATTTATTGATTCGCTTAACCTGGAGCAACCTGAAATAACTGTTACCCGGTTGAAGGCCTTTACAGAAAGAGACAGATCACTGAAAAAGGAAGTCTCCATACCTGAAGAATTAGGAAAGATCTATAACTCTATACAGGATGCACTGCAAGTATTAAAAGTAAACCGCTTTCAGATAACTAACGCAAAATTCACGCTGGTTAATAAAATACAACCTGGTCAGCAACCTCTCACCATCAGCAATATTGATTTTTATATTGATAATCTTTCAGTAGATACCGCCCGGCTATCCGGGAAGGAAAAAATATTATTTAGCGAAAATGTGGTATTAAGAAGCCGGGACCAGGATATTGTTTTTCCAGACGGGCGACACCGGCTTAGCTATAGCCAGTTCCGCGTTAATCTCAAAAAACAATTGGTAGAATTTGACAGCTGTACTATTGCTGCAATCCAGAAAGACAGTACTACATCAGCTTTCCGGGTTTTCTTCGATACCCTAAGACTTACAAATATTGACTTTGACACCCTTTACCGGAGTGAACTTATTAAAGCCGATTCAGTCTATTGCCTTAACCCAAAATTCATTCTTGAAGTAGAGTTAGGTAAAAAAAGTGCAGGAGGCAAAAGGACAGTCCCAAAACTGGGAGATATTATCAAGCAATTAACCGGTAATCTTCAACTGGGGTTTGTAGTTGTGGATAATGCTGATTTTAATATCAAAACCATCAATGATGAAAAGTCCACTTCCTTTGCTTTTACCAACAATAATTTTGAACTGCAGGGGCTTAGGATTGACCAGGACGCAGCGAAACCACTAAAAGTGAAAAGCTTTGCTTTAGCCATCCGCAATTATGAAAACTTCATTAAAGACAGTTCCTATAATGTGAAGTTTGACAGCATTCTTTTCCGGGAAGATAAAATTTATTTAAGCCGCTTCATCTTCAATAAACTCGACAATGGTAAAATCATAAATACATTCAGTATCCCCCAATTTCGGCTAGATGGACTTTCCTGGGATGATCTTGTCTTCAAAAGACAATTGAAAGCAAATGCCGCCACGCTTTATCAGCCTTCCATAAACTATACAGCATCCGTAAAAAAAACAACAAAGAAAGGGAGGAAAAATATTTTCGCCGTTCTTGGAGACATTGGGCAATTGATCCAGTTGGATAAGATGAATATAGTAAATGGGCAGGTTGATCTGGCTTTAAACAAAAATAGTTCAGTCCGCCTGGAAGATGCCTCCATCATTATACAAACACAGAGACTTCTCACTGCAAAAAAAGCATCAGCGCTGGAACATGCAGTGGAATACCTTGACTTCAAAACAGGCACTATAAAAACAAATAACCTCGATATCAAATTACACGACGTAAGATATACAGGTGATAAAAACGGATACTTGCTGGCAAAAAGGGTTCAATTAAATGACAAATTAAGCCGTACGATAATAATGGCTGAGAATGCCGCTGTTGATGAAATCCTGATAGATGAAGAAACAGGTGATTTAACCGCTACAGGCATACGCTGGGATAAAGCTGATGTAAAAGTCGTTTTACCGGAAAAGGGACAAATGGAAAATACAGGTAAAGCAGCAATCGAATTAAAGAATATAAAAGGAAGAAATACAACAGCAACTATTAAAACCGGCAACA
>JAGPDJ010000355.1 GCA_018057635.1 Ferruginibacter sp.
ACTTCAGAACGGTTTTGAACCATTAAGCGGTTCTGTAACCATTGTGAAATAAAGAAACATGAAAAACATTCAAATTATTCATTGTACTAAAGCTTACAAACAAATGAAGAAATCAATCAGGGCATGTATGATCGTGGCTGTGGTATTATTCGCCGGTTCGCCCTTAAAAGCACAGGTAGACCCTCATTTTACGCAATATTATGTTTACCCGTCGTGGCTCAATCCTGCACTTACCGGTGTTTTTGACGGTGATTACAGGGTGTCGGGTATTTACCGTACACAGTGGGGAAATATCAGCAGTCCGTTTTCAACGCCGGGTGTTTCGCTTGATTTTAATACAAACAGGAATGCCAATTTCGGTATCAGCCTGTTAAACCAGACTGCTGGAGACGGCGGGTATAATTATACAACTGCTTATGGTAACCTGGCTTATACCGGTCTTCGGTTTGGAGCCAATGGCAACCAGCGTATCACGATCGGTATGCAATTTGGAATGATCCAACGCAGGTTCAATGCTTCCAAACTTACATTTGGAGACCAATGGAACCCGATCAGCGGATACAATCCGGGTAATACTACTGCAGATCAGTTCAGGACCAATTCAACCACTTCATTTGATATGGGTGCAGGTGCATTGTATTTTGATGGCCGCCCCGGAAAAAGGGCAAACCTGTTCCTGGGATTTGGCGTATCTCACCTTACCCGTCCGAAAGATGATTTCAGCGGAAAAGGCGATGAAAAGATACCTATGCGATATACCGGGCATGCCGGTGTAAGGATCAAACTAACGGAAACGGTTAGTGTTACACCAAACTTTTTGTACCTCAGGCAGGGAACTGCTTCTGAGATAATGGGTGGCGCATACGGACAGTTTAAGATCACTCCCTCGAATGATTTCATGATTGGTGCCAATTACAGGGTTGATGATGCCATTTCGCCTTTTGCCGGATTTACACACAAAGGAATGGCGATTGGTGTAAGTTATGATATCAATACTTCTGATCTTGGAAAACTGGCCAACGGATCAAACAGTTTTGAAGTATCATTATCATTCATAGGCCGTAAAACAGCCAGGACACCGGAAGCAGAGTTTGTTTGTCCAAGGTTATAAAAAAAAATGACAACCATCCCATGTCAATTATCACAACTACAGTAACTAAAACTTATATGAAAAAACTATTCCTGTCATTTGTTGTAGCATTCAGCTTTGTATCTGTGGACGCACAGGTTGTATTTGATTACCTGAAAGCTGCTGATAATTATTTTAAGAACGGAGACTATTATTCCGCAGTGGAGTATTATGAAAAATACCTTGGAAAAGGTAATACAAAAACAAGCCATACAGCATTTTCGCCTTATTCTTCCCAACAGGCTAAACCTAAAATTACAGGTGGAAAGTCGAGCAGCAAAGAGCAGGTGATATACAACCTTGCTGAAAGTTACCGCCAGCTTCATTTTCCATCTAAAGCCGAACCTTTTTATGTGCAAGCTGTAAGTTTTGATAAAACAAAATTTCCGATGGCCAGGTATTGGTATGCAACAACACTGCGTTCTTTACAGAAATACAATGAAGCAGAAGCTGCATTCAAACAATTCCTTGTTGATTACCCGAATTCTGATAAATACAAGGATGATGCTGTGAGGGAAGTAGCCAATTTGAAATACATACAAACACAGTTAAATAAAAAAGGGCTCGATATATATACTGTTGCCAAAACAGGCGGAGAAGTGCCGGATAGTGGCGCTGTGTATGCCCCGGTATTATTTAATGATATGCTTTATTTCACTTCAACTAAAGCAGACAATGAAGCAACCAGGTTGCAGGTACATAATAACAGGGTTTACCAGGCCTCTTATGCTGATGGCATGGTGAACAAAGTGGTACGTACCACATTACCCGAAATAAAAGATATGCACCAGGGTGTTGTAAGCATCACTGCTGATGGCAATTCTTTATACCTTACACGATGGACGATTTCTAAAGGAAAAAAGACTTCAGCAATTTATAGCAGCAAGAAAAGTGCAGCCGGCTGGAGTGAACCTGTTGCTTTACCATTAACGATCAATGTACCCGGATATAATTCACAACAGGCGTTTATCATGCCTGATGGGAAGCAACTAATTTTCTCAAGCGATCAGCCGGGAAGTTTCGGCGGTTACGATCTTTTTTCAGTTGAAATAGATGCCAATGGCAATCCTGGAAAAGCAGTCAACATGGGCGGTATGATCAATACAGCAAATGATGAGCAGGCACCTTATTATCACAGCCTTTCTAAAACACTCGTTTTTTCTACAAACGGAAGGGTAGGAATGGGTGGTATGGATTTCTTTTATACCAAGCACAACGGAACCAACTGGAATGAACCAAAAAATTTCGGTTACCCGGTAAATTCTGTTAAAGACGATATTTATTTTACCAGCCGCGGCAGGGCCAGTAATATCCTGGAAGACGTGTTGTTCAGTAGTGACCGAAATGCCGTTTGCTGCCTGGAACTGTTTTCATTGAAGAAGAAACATTTTGACAAAGAGATCAGCGGACAGGTGGTTGCCTGTGATAGCAAAACACCGGTATCAGGAGCAACCGTGAAAATTGTTGACACCATCAACAACACTACGATCACCAGCAAGGTAACGGATTCGGATGGACGCTATTCATTCATTATAGAAGAATTCCAGCCGTTGCAGGCGGTGGCCAGTGCTACTGGTTATTATTCAAACTCAATTAAATTTGATTCTCCTGAAGAAGACGGGGCTATAACACTTATAAACCCTGAACTTTGTCTAACGTTGATTGAAGTGGATAAACCTGTTGTTGTTAACAATGTGTATTATGATTTCAATGTTGCGGAACTAAGGCCAGAATCTTCTACTGAGCTAGACAAACTGGTTACCATGTTTGAAGCCAATCCGGATATTATTGTTGAAATCAGTTCTCATACAGATAGCAAGGGTTCTAACAAGCTTAACCAGCGCCTGTCTAATGCCAGGGCCAAGAGTGTAGTTGATTACCTGGTAAGCAAAGGTGTAGACAAGAACAAACTTAAAGCCATTGGTTATGCAGCAACTCAACCAATTGCACCAAATAAAAATGATGACGGTTCAGATAATCCTGAAGGAAGGCAACAAAACAGGAGAACAGAATTTAAAGTGTTAAAAAATTAAATTGACCATTAATATTAAAAGCCGGCAAGTTATTTTTGAGTATCCGATTTAGGATAGTTAAAGGATATAACTATAATAATATAAAGAACAAACAAACAGCCTGATGAAGAGTCTATTATTGTGTGTTGTTGGTACGCTGCTACTGTTGTTCGGTTATGCTCAGCAAAAGCCTCATTATACCCAGTATG
>JAGPDJ010000042.1 GCA_018057635.1 Ferruginibacter sp.
TGAGGTTTGAGGTTTGAGGTTTGAGGTTTGAGGTTTGAGGTTTGAGGTTTGAGGTTTGAGGTTTGAGGTTTGAGGTTTGAGGTTTGAGGTTTGAGGTTTGAGGTTTGAGGTTTGAGGTTTGAGGTTTATTAGGAATGCAAAATTCGTGTAATTAGTTTAATTCGTGTAATTCGTTTTCAAAATTCGTGTTATTATTTAATCAAACCCACCCTCACAACCCACTATAATAATCATATCCCTGTTCAAACCAATAATCTGGCGGGCGCTGACTGCTAAAGAAAATGGTTCCTATACGCTTAATGTGTTTTACTCCGTATTTTACCGGAATGATTAGCCTCAACGGAGCCCCATGTTTTAAGAGCAAGGGTTTACCGTTCATTTCATAACAAAGCAATGTTTGGGGATGCATCATACTCCTGTTATCAATTCCAACATAATATCCCGAATCGGGTGTAATTAACCCGGTAAACTGAAGCCTAGCCTGTTCATCCAGGTTGTATTTTTTTACAAAATCGCTGAAACGTACACCGCCCCAATGTGATACCTGGCTCCATCCTTCAATACACTTAAAATCAAAAATAATCTCGGTTTTTGGCAATGATTTTATTTCTTCCAGGGTAATAAACTGTGTATCTCCGGGATTTCTAATCAATGTCAGTTTCCATGTTGCGGGATTGAATTCACTTTTCAAACCCGCGCTGCCATTAACCCTAACCACCGGGGCTGCCATACTTTTTGGAAATGTTTTTGCAAATTTATTTTTACTAAAGAAATTGATGAATACAAATTCATTGGCATCCAGTACTTTTCTGAGCGGCTTTAATGTACCTTGATCTTTTGGCTGACTGTTTAACCATTGCCAGCCCGCAAATGCCACTGCAATAAAAACAAAGAAAAAGAAAAAAGACAGCAGCGTTTTATTCCTAACTTGTTTTTCTGTTATTATTTGCGTTTTAACTTCCATTAATAAATATTGAAAATGCTTAACTGTTTTTATTATTATCGGGGCTGCTTTGTTTATTTGTTTCTTCAGAATGAGGTTCCACTTCAAATCCGGTTACCATACTTCGGAAATTATTCCAGCCTGCAAGTATTACCTGTATCACATGTATAAGAAAGAAAAGTACAAATCCAATCGTTAGTATAAAATGTTCGGCCCTTGCCCATTCATATCCTCCAAGTAAGTTGCAAAGCCAGTTTAACTGAACGGGTTTGTATATTGCGAAACCGGTTAGTATCATTCCCAAACCCATGAACAACACAACGCTGTATGCTATGCGCTGCGCCGCATTGTATTTCGTTTTCGGAGGTAAATATTTTTTTATTTTGAGGTCGTGCAGCAATACCTGCCACGCTTCTTTAAAAGCATGTTTTGCCGGAAAAATTTGCTTCCATTCTTTTGAAAATAGCTGGTAAAAAAAATAAAGCAATCCGTTGATCATAAATAACCACATGAATACAAAATGAAGGCTCATGCCCTCAGCCAACCGGAATGGAATATTGAGCGCTTTATTGAATGAATCGGGAAAAAATTTAAGGATCGTCCGGTCACCCCACCCCAATCTGTACACATCGTTTGCCCAATAGATAAGCAAACCACTCCAAACCATGATGGCAAGAATGGGAAAATTGATCCAGTGTAACCATCGGATAGCTAACGGATGTTTATATCTGATCTTTTTCATCCGTTACAATTTACAGGTTTTATGCCGTAGTTGTAACATTCGTTTACTGCAACACAGCACTTCCAAATAAATGGTTATACTGTTCGCAATGGATCAGCACATATTTGTAAACAGTAAAGTCGGGATTCCCGGACACTGCATACAACTGGTTGCCATTTATTGATCTGAGGTTATCTAGTTTTATAAAATTCACCGGCATTTGTTCTTTGGAAATATACACTTTCAAATCAGGGCCATTGCTGCTGTTGAAATTCTCCAGTGCTACTGTGTAGGAACCCTGTTTAAGATATACTTTTGCTGATCCTGTAACAGTACCATAGGGGCCAGAAATGAAATCGCCGGAAAACTTCAAAACAGCTGTTGTATCTGAATTAAGTGTTTCATCAATAAAATCTGTTGATGCTTTTTTGCAGGAATCAAATGCAATGATTGATGAAATGCCGATCAATAATAAAATATTGTTCTTTTTCATAAAATAGGTTTAATTAAGTAATTACAACTACATGTAGTTATATAACTAATGTGATCAGGGTTCTGTAAAATTATTTGATAAGAAATTTATAAAAGGTCAGCTATGTGACAATGCAGCTTTTTTTAACAATTCAATATTTGGGATATGTATCTTATTTTTTTGGATACTGATAAGTCCCTGGTTTTCCAATTGAGCAATAGTGGTTGTTACAGTTTGCCTGGAAGCGCCGATCAGTTTTGACATATCATCATGTGTTAGAAACCGGTCAATGGAAGCAGAATTAGCAGCACCAGATTCAACAGGTATCAATTGGATCAGCAAATTGATCAGCCTGCTGAGCACAGTTTTATTAAGCAGGTTTTGCAGCCTGGTTTCCACTTTTCTAACTTTTTTTCCCAGGTGATGACTGAAGGCAATCGCCATCTGCGGCTTCTTTTCAAGCAATACCAGGAAATCTTCAATATCGAAAGCACAAAGGCTGACTTCGCTTTTATAAGCTTGAGCAAATTCGTCTTGTAACGCATTTTTTTCAAGAGTAAGTTGTCCAAATACTTCACCGGGTTGAATTACTTCTTTTATACATTCATTGCCAGCTTCATCAATGTAACCGATCTTGATAAAACCTTTTTTCATGAAGTATAATTTCCGGTGGTTTTGAGAAGGGAAATAAATAAAATCACCTTTGCCTGCTTCAATAAAATTATGTACCAGGTTTAGCGATTCATATTCTGCTTCGGTGAGATTGGAAAAGATATCAAAACCCCTGATCAGCAATAATGTTGAATCGCAACCGGAATCCGGGGAGCTATTTTGTTTTTTATTAATTTCTTTTTCCAAAAATTAAAATTTGTTTCCTTGCTTAATAAAGTCAGTTCTTTGGTTTCTTTACAAAATTAAGTGATGCAGAATTCATACAGTATCTTAAACCGGTTGGTTTTGGCCCGTCATTGAAAACGTGACCAAGGTGAGCACCGCAGCGCATGCAGTTTACTTCTGTTCTTGTCATTCCATAACTGTTATCATCCAGTTCTTCTATATTTTTAGAACTGATGGGTTGCCAGAAACTTGGCCAGCCGGTACCACTTTCAAACTTTGTAGCAGAACTGAACAATGGCAATCCGCAACAAATGCAATTATAAGTGCCTTGTTGGTGGTTATTCCAGTAAATGCCACTATAAGCGGCTTCTGTTCCTTTTTTGCGGGTTACATCAAACTGAATAGCGCTAAGTTGCCTGCGCCACTCCGCATCAGTTTTGGTTACTTCATAACCTTTATTTGTATTGGTTTTACCTGTTTTTTGAGCTTCGCAGCCGAATACCATAAAAATGACAGATAAAAAAGCAAGTATGGGTTTCATATATTTTTATTGAAGTACGTAAGTTTAAACTAAATAGTTTTACTATCATAAAACCTTTAACAAGTCTTTTTGTTTAAAAGTAAATGCTATATTTTCGGATAAATTGAAAAAACATGAGTGTATTAAGGCAGGTTGCAGAATATCTGTACATAAAAAAAAGGGATCCCAATGAAAAACCTACACAATGGATGAAGTACATGCACGGGATCAACAGGTTGTCAATAATACTATTCCTGCTGGCTATGATCATTATTGTAGTTAAGCTGCTGTTGCGTTAGTGTAGTTTTTGTAGGAACAGGAAAATGCTTTTTGCAGCATTGGCTGAAGCATGGCCACCTTCACTCAGCAGGTTTTTTAATTGCCTGTAATCAGATCTTAATATTTCCTGCCTTTCTTTATCTTCTAATAATTTCTTTAATTCTGTTACAATTTTTTCTTTGGTAAGGTCACCTTGTATCAGTTCTTTCACAACTTCCTTATCCATGATAAGATTTACCAATCCAATGAACCTGATCTTTATTAACCGTTTTGCAATCTGGTATGATATATTACTTCCTTTATAACAAATGATCTCCGGAACTTCAAATAAGGCTGTTTCTAATGTTGCTGTTCCGCTGGTAACCAATGCTGCATTGGCTGTGTTTAACAATTCATATGTTTGATTAACTACAGCGCTCACATTATTATAAGGTTTCATCAATTCATCGTAAAATGATGCAGGTAAACCGGGCGCTTTAGCAACAATGAATTTGTATGATGGAAATTCTCCGGCTACTTCCAGCATAATAGGAAGTTTAATTAAAATTTCCTGTTTTCTGCTTCCTGGTAATAAAGCGATAACAGGTGTATCATCATTAATCCCATTAAGATTTTTTTGTTTGGAATTTGAATGCTTCGCTTTAAAATCATCTATAACTTCCACCAATGGATGGCCAACATATTCCACATCATAATTCCATTTCCGGTAAAAATCTTTTTCAAAAGGAAGTATGACAAGCATTTTATCTACATCCCTTTTTATGGCATGCACACGGTTCTCTTTCCATGCCCACACTTGAGGAGAAATATAGTAGATCACTTTATAACCATGCACGCGGGCCCATTTTGCGATCCTTAAGTTAAATCCGGGATAATCTACAAGGATCAAAGTATCTGGTTTAAAGGCAAGGATATCTTTTTTGCATGCTTTAATATTTTGCAGAATGGTTGGCAGGTTTTTAATTACTTCAACAAAACCCATAAAAGCAAGATCACGATAATGTTTAACAAGTGTAGCACCGGCCGATTCCATCTTATCTCCGCCCCAGCACCTGATTGCAGCCTTGTTGTCGAGTTTATGTAATTCCTTTATCAGGTTGCTTCCATGAAGGTCGCCACTGGCTTCACCGGCAATGATGTAATACTTCATGGTTGCAAATTAATAATTTGAGAACGAATCAGTCTGAAAATTTGGAATAATTCCGTCATTGCGAGGAACGAAGCAATCTAAATCAGTTAGTAATAATTCAATAATATAATTATAATCTCACAATAACTGCTATTCAAAAATAAAATTAATATTCTACGGGAAATTTGAAATGATCATTTCAAGGCAGGAAAACTATAATTATTTATTATTCAATACGGGATAGTTCTTCAAAAGAAATATCAAGCAACTCATATGTTTTTGAATCTGGTAAATAATAATGCCACCATTCTGTTTCCAATGCAATAAATCCGTGCTTTTCCATCAATGTTCTTAGTAATAACCTGTTTTGTATTACCTGGGCAGGTAAATCTTTAAAATCATGGTGGGCTGTATCACTGAAATTATCAAAACCGGTTCCCATATCCAGGTCTTTCCCGGTTGAAAGGTCAGTGATCGTAAGGTCAACTGAAATGCCCCTGTTATGCCCGCTTCCCGATGCAGGATTGGCAGCATAACGGTCATCCATAACCTGTTCCCACATTTTTTCTGTAACGGAATACGGCCTGTAGGCATCCCAAATCCGGATGCAAAGGTTCTTTTTTTGTAATGCAGCCTGAACATAGGTGAGTGCTATCAATGCTGCCCGCCTTAGATAAGTAGTTGTATGCGCCGGATATAATTTCTGGTGCATAAAATTCCCTGTATCTGCATATTTAAGATCAATGATGGCAGAAGGGATCATGGCACTTACCGGGATCATTTTTTTTGCCGGGTTATCTGCAATGGTTTTCTTTAATATGGCTGCATCACCAATAACCCAAAGCCCATACTTATTTAATAGGGTGTCTTGCGTAAAAACAGGTATTGATATGAAGTATAAAACAGCAAATGCCAGCACCTTTTTTATATGATACATACTGTATTTTTAATTTTCCCGGAACTATGAAAAAAATATTCTTAATTTCAAGATACGTAATTACCCTTTTATGCATCCCTGTAATTTGTTTGTGCTGTTCAGATTTATGCTTATCATGCTATTTCTTACAGCCTGTAAACAATCCGGTAAAAAACAGGATGAAAATATAGCTGCAGATCCTGCTTCCCTGCACTTGTTGATTCAAAAGAACATAAGGCTTCAGCTCAATCAGGCAAACGTTCATACAGGAATAATCCATGATAGTTTTCAACTGAATTTTCTTAAAGTGCTTGATCGTAGTTACGCTTTAAATGATGATAAACCGGTTTGGAGCACTAATGGAAAATGGGCGGCTTCTGCTGAAGGGCTCATTCGTTTCCTGGGCCATTCACTTGAAAATGGTTTGTTTAAAGAAGATTATCATTTTTCCGGCATTCAGGCAATTAAACGAACGCTTGATGAAGATTCTGTGAAAAGAATGAATGCTGCATTGTGGTCGCAGGCCGAGCTATTATTTACGGATGCCTTTATGCATCTTATACAGGATCTTGCCCAGGGAAGACTTCAACCCGACAGCCAGGCCTGGAAAAACGACAAAGAAAAATACGATCACTTTTTTGCAAAAAATCTTACAAGATTGATGAACGGGGAAATCCCGGATAGCATATTCAAGTCTGTACAGCCGGTTAACCCCGGATACTGGTCACTAAAGCGCGGCATCCCAAATTTTTTAGACAGTATGGATACACGCACTTATACTTTTGTTAATTATCCCTACAAAAAAGATGATAAAAATGATTCCCTGCTTTTTGTGAAAAAATTACTGGCAAGATTAAAAGAGTCGGCGATCATAGATCAACTGCAGGATATAGATTCTTCCAAGCTGGCAGACGCAATCAGGAAATACCAGTTGCGGAAAAAAATTAATCCCGATGGAAAGATTACAGCTTCATTAATAAAGCATCTGAACAATACTGATATAGAAAAGTATTTCAGAATTGCAGTAACGCTCGACAGGTATAAACAATTGCCGCTAAAAATGCCGGAAACATATATTTGGGTTAACCTGCCGGGATATTACCTGCATGTGTGGGATGCCGATACCATAGTATTTACATCAAAGATAATTTGCGGAAAACCCGAAACAGCCACTCCTTTTATAACAAGTATGGTAAGCGACCTGGTTATTTACCCAACCTGGACAGTTCCATCCAGTATCATCAGAAAAGAAATGTTACCTGCACTCAAAAAAAATGCTGGCTACCTGAACAGGAAAGGCCTTAACCTGTATAATAAAGACGGAGAACTGATAGATCCTTATACAGTTAACTGGGAAAAGTATTCAAAGGGCATTCCATATAAAATACAACAGGGTAGTGGCGATGGTAATGCATTGGGCGTGATAAAATTTAATTTTGAAAATCCCTTTGCTGTTTACCTGCATGATACAAACCAGCGTTACCTTTTTAAAAAACAAATGCGTGCCCTCAGTCATGGATGTGTGCGTGTGCAGGATTGGGAAAAACTTGCTTTTTTTATTGCAAGAAAAGACAGTGTTCAGGCAAACACACAAGATTCATTAAATTACAATACTGATTCCATTACCAGCTGGATAGCCAATAAACAAAAGCATCATATTCCGGTGCAATATCAAATTCCAATATTTATCCGTTACTTTGGATGTGAAGCAGTTAATGGCAGCATAAAGTTTTACGATGATATATATGGCGAGGATAAAAAAGCCAAAGCTGATTTTTTTGCAAAAAGCAAATATTCATTTTAAACCTGGAAATGAAATTAAAAGCCACAAAATATATTTTATTGAAATGGATGTGTTTTTTATTCCTGTCATGCTTTATTGTTACATCCGTTAATGCCCAACGGGGGATTAATAAAAAGGAAAACGTACAAAAAAAGAAAACGGGCAGAATTTTATATGGGCAGGCAAGTTACTATGCCAATAAATTTCATGGTAGAAAAACAGCCAGCGGAGAAATTTTTAGCCATGAAAAACTTACTGCAGCCTGCAATGTTTTACCTCTTGGTACCTGGGTAAAAGTTACCAATTTAAAAAACGGCAAATCTATCATAGTTAAAACAAACGACCGGCTCCATACCAAAACAAGGAGAATTATTGATCTTACCCGGGCCGGGGCAAAAAAACTTGATTATATTCATAAGGGACTTACCCGGGTAAAAATTGAAGTGTTGGATAAATAAAATATTCACAGAAACAAACAAAGACTTAAATCTCCGGGGCATATTTGGTAACCTTAACAGGATATTGAAAAAATACATACAAATGCGTAGATTTCTGCTGTTGAACATTTCATAAACCATATTTATGTTTAAATACTCTATTTGAAGGCAAAAAGCAATACCTTTCTGTTCACATGTATGAATAAATATGTTTGTAAATAATTTCACGTTTTCAATCTAAGCAGCTATTTTTGCCACGTTTACAAAACCAACCATTATGAAGAAATTAATTCTTTCAATTATTACGTTGATTGTTTGCACAATTACGTATGGTCAAAACAGCTACAAGAAACTACCAACTTTGGGTATCCAGTTATTCTTTAACGATTTTCAAACAGCATCAGACATCAGAAGTGTAGGGCTCGCCAATGTTATAAAAGATAAAAATTTTGCTAAATCAAAGAGAATGACATCGGGCCTTGCCCTGAGTTATATCCAGGGATTGAGCGAAAGAGTTGATTTTGCAGGCACTTTATCCGGGTCTTTTGTAAGTTACCCGGTTCCAAATAAAGCGGCCAATAGCCAGCAATTCTTGTTAATGGAAGCCGCTGCAACAGCCAACCTGAAAATGCTTTCTGATAAATACTGCCTGAACCCATTCGTAACGGTAGGTTTAGGTGGATCAAAATTCAAAGGATATTACAGTGCATTTGCACCTGTTGGAGTAGGTTTACAGTGGAAGATCCTTGATAATTTCTTCTTTTTGGCAAATTCACAATACAGAATTCCATTTACAGAAAATGGTGCCTATCATTTTTACCACAGTTTTGGTGTTGCTGCTTCTTTAAAGAAAAGGCCTGAAGCAAAAGTTGTTGAAGTGATACCTGTGCCTGTTGTTGTGCTGGATCGCGATGGAGATGGGGTTGTTGATAGTGTTGATATTTGTCCGGATGTTGCTGGTGTTGCGGCTTTACAGGGTTGCCCCGATAAAGACAGTGATGGTATTGCTGATAATAACGATTCCTGCCCTGATGTTGCCGGACTGGCAAAATATAAAGGTTGCCCTATTCCCGACACCGATGGAGATGGAATAAATGATGAGCAGGACAAATGTCCTTCTGTTAAAGGTGTTGCCCGTTACCAGGGTTGCCCGGTACCAGACACTGACAGTGATGGTGTAAATGATGAAGAAGACAAATGCCCTAATCGTGCTGGTCCATCAAGTAACCAGGGTTGTCCGGAGATAACCAAAGAAGTTATTGAAAAAGTAAATATGGCTGCTAAAAACGTATTCTTCGCTACAGGCAGTGCTAAATTGTTGCCAAAATCTTATAAATCACTTGATGAAGTTGCTATGATTGTAAAATCTGATGATCTTTTCCAGATCCAGATCGATGGCCATACGGATGCTCAGGGGGATGATGCTAAAAACCAGGTACTTTCTGATAACCGTGCTAAATCTGTTAAAGATTACCTGGTAAGCAAAGGCGTACCTGAAACACGGACCAATGCAACTGGTTATGGTGAATCTAAGCCTGTTGCAGATAATAAAACAGCAGCCGGACTTGCAAAAAACAGGAGAGTGGAAATGACAGTAAGAAATTTCTGATTTTAAAATAATTTTTATATGTATTAGAATATTATTCTATTATAAAAATACCATATATAATCAATGGTTAATAAATTGTGATTTTGGTCTAACGCTTCTATATTCTGCAAATTTGAAGTATATTGCGGAATATTATAACTTGATTTGAACCCTTCCCCGCAAAAAAACGTTATAAGTTATATGCAATATCCGGCTTCGTTCAAGGAGTGGAAAACCTTAGATTTAATTTCCTTTATTTTATAATTAAACCAGGGATATATTCATCCCGAAACATGTATATAATTAAAAATCTGACAGATGTTTAGTATAAGTTCATTCCGGAAGTTGCTTTTCATAGTTATTGTTGTTTGTTTTTCTCAAATTACTGTAGCACAAACATTGCCTGCGGGTTTTTCTTTCAGTGACATGAGTGGTTGGACCTCTCCAATAGGCACAACTTTCAATAATGATGGAACAAAGATGTTTGTTTGGGAGAAGGCAGGAAAGGTTTTTGTTTGTAACTGGAATAATGGAACCAATACTTATGACAAGCAAGCTACTGCCGTAATTGACATATCACCTGAAGTTGGAAACTGGCGTGATCATGGCCTGCTCGGATTTGCCCTTGACCCCAATTTTGATGTAAATGGTCTGATATATTTAAGTTACGTGGTAGACAGGCATCACCTGTTGAATTTTGGAACAGGTTCATATAACGCAAATACAAACACTTATTATGCAGCTACCATAGGACGAATAACCCGCTACCAGACAACAACCACACTCGGAAATTTAGTAGTGGTTCCTGCATCACGTACTATTTTGGTAGGCGAAACAAAAACAACCGGTATTCCTATATTGTATGAATCACACGGAGTAGGATCACTGGCTTTTGCTGCTGATGGAACTTTGATGGCATCTTGTGGTGATGCAGCAAGTTATGATGCTACAGATTATGGCAGCGAACCAATGAGTTATTATGCCCAGGCCCTTACAGATGGAATTATCCGGGCAAATGAAAATGTAGGTTCTTACCGTTCCCAGATATTAAATTCTCTAAGTGGAAAGCTATTAAGGCTTGATCCTGTAACCGGAAACGGAGTAAGCAGCAATCCTTTTTACAATGCCGGTTCTCCAAGGTCTCCACAATCAAGGGTTTGGGCAATGGGTTTGAGAAATCCTTTTAAATTCACCATGAGGCCCAATACAGGTTCCACAAATCCTTCAACAGGTGATATTGGTGAAATTTATGTATCTGATGTGGGATGGGGTGATGTAGAAGAACTAACAATTATAAAGGAAGCCGCTTCCAATTTAGGATGGCCACTATTCGAAGGGTTAAACGCAGAAGCAAATTATTTCCCTATAAATATCCAAAACAAAGATGAACCCAATCCACTGAATGGTATTGGCGGATGTACTGAGCCTTTCTTCAAATTCAAAGATCTTATCAAACAGGCAACAGCCGATAACATTCATACAATTTACAATCCCTGTAATCCTTCAGTTCCTATCGCCAGCGCTAATGAGAACAGGTTCTTCCACCGCATTCCTGCTCTTGACTGGAAACATTTGGAAGACAGTGCCAGGGTTGCCGTGTTCAGCGGGAATAATTATGTGATCAGGCAGATAGGAACTCCTGCTTCAGGCGTACCCGGAATTCCATTCAGGGGAAATTCTGCAACAGGCGGATGCTGGTATAACGGTACTGGTTTTCCGCTTCAGTATAACGATACTTATTTTGTTGCCGATTATGGAGGAAACTGGATAAAAAACATAACAATTGATTTTACTGACAAGGTTCAGACCGTTTCAGATTTTGCTACCAATATAGGAGCCATCGTTCACCTGAGCTTAAGCCCAAAAGATGGCAACCTGTATTGTACCGATGTTGTTACCAATGTAATCAGGAAGATTCAATTCGGTGGTAACCAGTCGCCACATGCTAAACTGATTTCTGATAAAATTTATGGCCCCGGTCCGCTCAATGTTTTATTTACCGGCAACCAATCATTTGATAATGATGGTTCAATTGCTTCTTATAGCTGGGATTTTGGAGATGG
>JAGPDJ010000356.1 GCA_018057635.1 Ferruginibacter sp.
CCCTACGCCCTTTGGACCATGAAATTTATGTGCAGCACCGGTAATGAAATGAACCGGTGTATTGCGCAGGTTGAAAGGAAAATGCCCCACCGTTTGTACTGTATCACTGTGAAAGATGGCATTGTACAACTTACACAATTCTCCAACAGCCTGTATGTCCAGCAGGTTACCGATCTCGTTATTGGCATGCATCAGTGTAACCAGTGTTTTTTCTTCAGCTGCTGCCAGTAATTCTTCCAGGTTCTCCAGGTCAATGTGTCCATTAGGCAGTAGTTTTACATAACTCACTTTTACCGTGTCCAGGTTGTCTAAATGCTCAACCGTATGTGTTACTGCATGGTGTTCAACAGGCGAAGTGATGATGTGGCGGCATCCGAGGTCGCGGATAGAAGCCTGGATAGCTGTGTTGCTGCTTTCAGTGCCACCACTGGTAAAAAATATTTCTGCAGGATGTGCATTCAATATTTTAGCAACAGATTTACGCGCTGCTTCAATAGCCATTTTGGTTTCCCTTCCATAAGAATAAATAGAAGAAGGATTGCCGAATTTTTCTGTCAGGTAAGGCATCATGGTATCCAATACTACTGGGTCCAGTGCTGTTGTGGCTGCGTTGTCGAAATAAATTCTTTGCATAATTAGTAGTTTGAAGTTCCGGGTTTGAAGTTTGATGTTTGGGTTCGAACTTCAAACCTCAAACCTCAAACTATAACTTACATAGCTTCTTTAATATCCTTCATGATCCTCAAAGCAATATTATTAGCCGTGGTTTCAAAATTGCTTTCAGCATATATCCGGATGATTGGTTCTGTATTGCTGGTGCGCAGGTGAACCCAGTCTGTATCAAATTCAATTTTTAAACCATCATCCGTATTTACTGGATGTGATTTGTACTTGGTTTTGATCTTATCAAAAACATCATTTACATTATTCCCTTTTTCAAGTGTTATTTTATTTTTGCTCATAAAATAATCGGGATACATATTCCTCAGTTGTTTGATACTCTTTTTACTTTTTGCAAGATGTGACAGGAACAAGGCAATACCAATCATGGCATCACGCCCGTAATGAAGATCTGGTACAATAATTCCACCATTCCCTTCTCCACCAATAACAGCATTCACTTCTTTCATTTTGTTTACCACATTCACTTCTCCAACAGCGCTGGAAAAATATTCTCCTCCATGTTTAATGGTAATATCTTTCAAAGCTCTTGTGGAAGACATATTGCTTACTGTGTTCCCTTTTTGTAAACCCAGCACATAATCAGCCACAGCCACCAGGGTATACTCTTCGCCAAACATACTGCCATCCTCACAAACAAAACACAACCTGTCAACATCCGGATCTACGGCTATTCCAAGTGAAGCTTTTTGCTTGATCACTTCCTGGCTTAATCCCACCAGGTTTTCCGGTAAAGGTTCCGGGTTATGCGCAAATTTACCATCCACTTCACCATTCAGTAATGCGAAATCGTTCACTCCCAATGCTTTCAGTAGCGGCGGTATTGCCAAAGCTCCTGTGCTGTTTACTACATCAACAACGATGCGGAAATCTGCGGCTGCTATAGCATTTTTATCTACCCATTTATTGTTCAGTATCGCTTTAATATGATCACCGAGCATCGAATCATTTGAAATAATGCTTCCCAGGTCATCAACAGAGGCAAATTGAAATGCTTCTTTTTCTGCCAGTTCCAGGATTGCTTTACCTTCTGCCCCGCTTATAAATTCACCCTTGTTGTTAAGCAGTTTGAGGGCATTCCATTCTTTTGGATTATGGCTTGCCGTTAGTATGATCCCGCCATCAGCCTGCAGGAATTTTACAGCCATTTCAACGGTGGGGGTTGTACTGTAATCAAGGTCAGTAACATCAATACCTAATGACGACAACGTTGATGAAACAAGGTTCTTTACCATGAGGCCACTGATACGCCCGTCTCGCCCGATCACTACTTTTATGTTTTCACTCCCTTTTTTTGGGGATACATCTTTAAGCCAGGTACCATAGGCTGCAGCAAATTTTACAATATCAACTGCAGTAAGGTTGTCATTTGTTTTTCCGCCGATCGTTCCGCGTATGCCGGAAATACTCTTTATCAATGCCATTACATCCAAATTTTAGGATTGCAAATATAGCAAAGAGTTGGGATAGATGGTTTGAGGTTTGAAGTTTGGGGTTTGAGGTTTGGGGTTTGGGTGCCGGTTTGAATGTTTATATATAATTTAATAGTCAAAAACAATATCAGTTAACTTTGCCCCATGCAATCATGGTTTAAAGATTGGTTTAATTCACCATATTATCACCAGCTATATTTTAACAGGGATGAATCTGAAGCGGCTGCTTTTATCAATAAGCTGATCGCTTATTTAAAACCGATCCCCGGATCAACTATGCTGGATGTTGCATGTGGTAAAGGAAGGCATGCCTTGCAACTGGCTGAAAAGGGATTTGATGTAACCGGCATCGATCTGAGTGAAGACAGCATCAAGGAAGCCCTTCATGATGAAACTGAGAACCTGCACTTTTACCAGCATGATATGCGTCTGCCATTCCGGGTAAATTACTTTGATTATGCTTTTAATTTTTTTACCAGTTTTGGTTATTTTCAAACACAACGGGAAAATGACAATGCCATCCGCACCATTGCTCAATCAATAAAACCAACCGGAACTTTTGTAATGGACTACCTCAATGTGCATTTTGCAGAAGATAACCTGGTTCACCGGTCGGAAAAAGAAATAGAAGGTGTTAATTTCATCATCACCAAATGGCATGATGAAACACATTTTTTTAAAAAGATCATGATTGAAGATGAAGCGCTGAATGAACCTGTAGTATTCACAGAAAAGGTTTCAAAATTCACCATCGGCGATTTTACGGAAATGTTTGCATACCAGGGAATGCAGATCAAAGAGGTATTTGGAGATTATAATTTTTCCAATTACTCTATCAATAAATCACCGCGTCTGATCATGATAGCACAGAAGTTTACGAAGAAATAAATGCAATAGATACGCGGATAACACTGATTAAACGGATATGCACAGATTAATTTCAGCTCAGGATTTTATTCTGTACTCCTTCGTCATTTCCCGAATATAAACATTTGAAAATTTAGCATTTATGCATTTCAGTTAGTACCTGGAAGTTCAAAGCCAGGGGACTTCACTACAACGCACCTGTTTATTTTTTCCTGTTGTTTACCAGCATCCACCTCGCTGTTTCGTAAATGGCAAGGGTAAGTTCCGACATATGCTTTTTGGCAGAATCCTGTTGTGCGGAAGAAAGTGGCGGTAACCCGTTTTTTACAGGTACCAATTCGTCTT
>JAGPDJ010000043.1 GCA_018057635.1 Ferruginibacter sp.
GCGTAGTATAAATTTTGTTATAGTGCTTTCTCAATTCATCAAAACAGGTTTTTACATCAGTAAACTGGTGAACCGTTAACCATTTTGCTGCACTGGAACTGCTCTTGGCCCCCCATTTCTTATGCTTTTCTATAGCTGTATTCAATACATAAATATCCTGGATGCCAATGGCATCACAGGTGCGCATTACTGCCGAAATATTATGCGGATCGGAAACATTTTCCAGAACCACAGTTATACCAGGTTGCCTTTTTGCAAGCACGGCATTCAGCCTTTCACTTCTTTCTGATGTCATAGTTGCGAAAATCGGATAAATGTGCATACAAATTATCATTCCTCCCGGTATTTTTTTAACTTGTGGGTATGAGAACATCATTAAAAAATGAAGAGAAACTTTTGCTGGTTATCCGCCACCATTGGTTGAAACTGGCAGTTCCGTTTGCAGGTTGGCTGGCTTTAACAATCCTGGTACTGTGGCTTTCCTATTCCATAGAATCATTTTCAACATCCGTGGCACTTATCGTTATACTAATAGCAGCCATTTACCCGCTGTGGAAATACTTTGAATGGGTTCACAACATTTGGGCCGTAACCAATTTCAGGGTGATTGATGAAGGTGGCTTTTTTACAAGGTATGCCAAGGAAAGCCCGCTGGATAAGATCAACAACATTGAATATGACCAGTCTTTCTGGGGCAGGATTTTCCGTTATGGCAATGTAGATATACAGACTGCAGCTGAAATGGGAGAAACAAGTTATCAAATGATCCATCGCCCTAAACTGTTAAAAGATACCATAACACATGCCCAGGAAGAATACAAGTTAAGGCACATGAGCAGCCAGGCCCAGCAACTTGCAAGAGCCATCGTATCAAATTCAACAATTACAACTCCAACACAGGGTATGATAGCAGATGAACTGCAGAAACTTTTTGATTTGAAAGAGAAAGGAGTGATTACCGAGGAAGAGTTTCTATTGCAGAAGAAGAAACTGATGAGCTGATTTTTTTCACCGCAGAGAACTTGAGAAAAGGAGTTAACGCAGAGACTCTCTGCGAAACCGCTGCGCACTCCTGTTCTCTGCGGTTAACCTTACCTGTTAAAATGTATTAACCTGGATCCCCAACCCCGGGTTATCTGTATAAATAATTTTTCCAAAATCAAATTTCACACCTTCCCCAATATCTTCAGCCAGCAACAGCGGACCATCCATATCCACATAATCAAGCATGGGTGCAAGTTGTGCAATGGCAGCCGTACCGACAGAGCTTTCATTCATGCATCCAACCATCACTTTTAACCCAAGCTCTTTTGCTTTGGTGATCATTCTTTTCGCAGGTGTAATGCCGCTGCATTTGGTGAGTTTAATATTGATGCCATTAAAATGATCCACACATTTTATAACATCTTCTTCTTTCACGCAACTTTCATCAGCAATTAGTGGCAGGGAAGATTTTTCATACAAAATCTTCATATCATCCCAGTTGTCTTTTGCCAAAGGTTGTTCAATGAATTCAACACCTAATGCTTCCAGTTGTGGTATCTTTTGCAGCGCCTGTTCCAGTGTCCAGCCGGCATTTGCGTCTACCCGTATTATTGCATCAGTCTCTTTACGCAAGGCAGCAACCATTTCCACATCGCCTTCAATACCCATTTTTACTTTATAAATTGGCCATGGCTTTTCTTTCATTTTCAAAACCATGTTCTCTATGCTGTCAATTCCAATTGTATAATCTGTTAATGGTGAATGTTGAGTATCCAGTCCCCATAATTCATGTAACTGTTTCTTTTTTAATTTTCCATAAATATCCCAGCCTGCCATATCCAATGCACAAACCAGGAAAGGGTTTTGAGGAAAAAGATGATGCAGGTAATGCCAGAAACGATCCGGGTCGGAAAAAGAAAATTTTTCAACAAAAACTTTCTTTAGTTCCAGGTCTGAAACCATTTTCTCTACCGGAATATTATAATAGCTGATGGCCGGAGCTTCCCCATAACCGGTAATTCCAAAAAAATCAAGCTTCACAATAAATGTTGGCTGATGTGTTTTGGTTCCCTTTGAAATAGTGAACGGATGATTGAAAGGCAACTCGTATGTACAATAAGAGACTTTCATGCTTAACGGCCACTTTGTTTGATGAGCGTTTTGAGTTCATCAATCAGGGGCTTGTATTCCAGCAATGATTCCAATGTAACATGCATCCGGTAATCCCAGTGGTGATCAGGATTTGCAGGTACATTTATCCTTTCATCTGCCGGGTTTTCCCTCCTGATACCAGCATCCATGGCCATGATATCCTGTATCAGGAAAACAGCCCACATAGCAGGTGACTGTATGTGCTGCCTGATAATATCCCTGCAGATCCATGGCTCACAATAAAATGGTGCTTCACCATTATGACCTAGCAGGCTGTTATAAAAATGAGGTATGTTGTCTCTTTCTTCTTCCCACCATTGTCTCAATGTACTCATGTCGTGCGTGGAAGGTGTAACCACACTTAAGTAAAATGCATTTTGCGGATTGGCAAACTGATCTCCCGATTTTTTGGGCATGCGTTGTACCTGCAGCGATAAAATTTCCCTGTTTACTAAAACACTTTCTACAAATCCGGGTACCATTCCCAGGTCTTCTGCACACAATAGCATGTTGGTATTCAGTTGCAGGGCATTCAGTTTTTTCTGCCCTACGTCATTCCACAGTTCATCCTGCATTTCAAAGAAATACCTGTTATAAAGGCTGCTTAATTTTTGCTGGCGCTCGTGATCAAGGTTTTTATATGATTCCGTTAGCTGCATACTTATCCTGAAGTGGAAATAACCCGGCCGGTCTTCATCTTCCAAGAGTATCACATCTGTGATCAGATCAAAGAGGCCCTGTTGTAAAAATGCTTTTTCCGGATTCTTTTTGAAATAAGCAGCAATTTTTTGTTGAGAATTAAATGATGATTTAAACTGGTAATTACTCAATATATTTTCCTTAACCCAGGCTTCATTACCGGGGAAAAATTTGCGCAATGTATCTTCCGAAATAAAAGGATTGCAAAAACGGTCTTTTTCAAAATAGATTCCCATTGCTTCAAAATCATGTATACCTAACGGTAAGGAAGGTACGAAAGTACCCAGGATGCCTTCAATATCCTTGTGCGGGATACTCCATATTCTGAAGAAACCAAGGATATGATCTATCCGGATAGCATCAAAATAATTGCTCATGTGCTCCATACGCTGGCGCCACCAGGCATAATTATTCTTGCCCATCTCTTCCCAGTTATATGTAGGAAATTCCCAGTTCTGGCCTTTTACAGCAAAGGCATCAGGCGGAGCGCCTGCCTGCTTATCCATATGAAACAACGTTGGGTGCATCCATGTTTCCACACTGTGTCTGCCAACGCCTATCGGCAGGTCGCCTTTTAATATGATACCATTTTTATGTGCATGCTCTACAGCATCCAGCAATTGCAGGTGCAGGTGATATTGAGTATAATAATGAATGGCGATTTCATCATAATGCGCATTGTCCGGACTTACCAGTTCCTGGATCACATGTTCATCATATACATTGTAATCTTCCCATTTAACCGGATCGGGGGTGTTATTAAGATCACGCAGGTAACAAAATGCAGCATAAGGAACCAGCCAGTACCTGTTCATGTCGAAAAATTCAAAAAAGGCAAAGTCGTCTTTAAAACTATGGCGCTCCTTGTAATACAATTGCCTGATGGCTTCACTCTTCATCTTTACCACATTGTCATAATCAAGTTGTGGTTTATCATTCAATGCAGTGATCCTGTTGTGAAAATCTTCTGAGAATTCAACGCCTGCAGCTACCGCCAGTTTGTGCACATTCAGGTATAACGGGTGAAGTGCAAATGCTGAAATGGATGCATAAGGATATGAATCTTTGAAAGTATGGGTTGCAGTGGTATCGTTGATTGGCAATAGCTGAATCAATTTGATACCTGATTCTTTTGCCCAGTTAATAAGCAGGTGAAGGTCTGTAAAATCTCCAACGCCCCAGCTTTTCTCCGATTTCAATGATGATACCGGGAAATTAACACCCGCGCCCTGCCACTTGAACTGGTCGAACCTGGGGAATGTATGATAGGTTACCAGTTTATCCTTGCCCGGATTGTATTCCAGGTAACGATTGCTGCCATCTTCATAAAAAACGATCTTTTTTTCCGTAAGGTCGTAAATGCCAAATTTATAAGCTACCGGGTATTGCTCTTTTTGAAGGTTTAATGCAACTGACCAGCATTTTCCTGTTTTATGTAAAAGAACAGGTTCCTCTTCCGACCAGTTACTCATTTCTTTGGCTGATCCCGTAATACAAACTACTTTGTCATCCTGCAGGAATGGTACAAAAGCTTTGAAAAGATGGGTAGCTTTTTTTGGTTTATCTTTTTTGCCTGGCTTTCCCTGTTCTTTATTCAATACCAACTCAAAAGGCTTGCTTAAAAATACATTGTCATAATGTGGAACTACCTGCCACTCGTCGAAAACATCAATTGTTCCGGATTTTTGTTTTCCAAAATTTACAGCCCGGTGAATACAAAGATCTGTTTCATCTGCTTTCCAGTCTTCCTTTAAAATATAACTGTATTCAAGTGTGTCTTTGAGATCAAGATCGGCTGTATCAATAGAAGTATGCCAGAATTCCTCATTAAGGTATTCCATTTTTACTTCAACACCCGCATCTGTATTGTCTTTTGAGGAATTTTTGATTAATATGTAGAAGGTCTGACCGTACCTTGTTTTGTATTTTATATGCAGCTTGATTACCATAAACAAATTTTGGAATCGCAATTTAAGAAATGAAGCCTTGTTTTAGTATAATTATTTTAATTAGAAAACGTTTGCATTTATATCTTCTATCTTATATTTGCCAAAATAATTATTACAAATGGCAACAACAACAAAAAAATCCACCGGATTATACTGGCTCCTGTTTTTTGTATCAATAGCTGTTTTCTTCTGGGTATATGCAATTGGAGGTGGCTATTGCTCAATGATATTACCTTTTAATGTCACTTTTTTTGCTTTGGCACTCGATTTAATGTAAAATTCTTCAACGTATAGCTTACAAAATGCCTGTCTATGGACAGGCATTTTTAATTATATATATTTATTCAAAGTAATTTCTTAAACAAACTGTAACTAAAAGAAACAGATTTTGTAATTTTTCAGAAACATTTAAATATGAAAAAAATTATATTTATTTCGATGGTAATTACCATGATGGGTTGTTCCAAACAACAATGTGATCTTGATAGAGCAGATGCAATTAAGCCAAAATTAACGATCATTGCACCAGCAAAAAGTGAGTCTTACAGTACCGGTGACCCATTGTGTTTTAAAGGTGATGTAATTGACGGGAGCTCGCTTAAAACTGTAAAGCTGCTGCTATTTAACATCAATGACCTGAATACTCCGATTATTCATTACAGTTACCCTGTTTCTGAAAGAAGTATTTATATAGAGCAAAAAATGATCATTCCGCCTGGTTTAAGCGGGCAATGTGTATTACAGTTTGAAGCCACTGATTTTTACAATAACAGGGCAGTTACAACTTTGAATTTTTCCAGTAATTGAGTTAAAAATCAGGCCTATTTAACCGGGCGACAGCGTTTGTAATGATTATTAGCAGCCTGGTGAACAGATACTGACCTTGAACAGGAAACAAGCAAGCTTACAAAAGCTAATAAAACGATAGATTTTTTCATTTGAGGGGGTTTTTGGTTAGCATAGAATTAAGAGAACGAATAATATTAGAAAAAAGTATGCCAAATATTTAACCAGAACCATTGAAATCTAAAGGAAATACTATTTATTTCCCGGAGATAGCCGCAGATTAAAAAACATCGCAGATTTAATATAATCAAATAGCATGTAAAATATCAGCGGTTTCTGCGTTTTAGATCATCAATAATCTGCGGGAATATTATTTTATAAAGGGAAGGCAACTTAAATTATATGTTGGCTAACACATTTGTTATTTCCTATAGATTGGGATGCAAAGAATAGTTTTAAGGAAGAATGGTATACTTAAAGAGATTCTTCACTATCGATTGGGGGACGGATAAACTTGGAGAGATTCTTCGTTATCGCTCAGAAAGACAGCCACATTATAGAGAGATTCTTCACTATCATTGGATAAAGTTTCTACTTAATGAGATTCTTTGCTGTCGCTCAGAATGACAGGTCAACCTGGAGAGATCCTTCGCTAATGCTCAGGATGACAAAGGCCCGGATAAATGAATACCCGGGCCTTTTCCTGTATGTTTTGATTTCTTACTTCACTTCTTCAAACTCTGCATCGGTAACATTTTCAGTACCTGCTGCATCCGCAGCCTGACCATGGCCGTTGCTGCCATTTGGCTGTGCTTCGGCACCTGGCTGAGCACCTTCCTGGGTTGATTTATACATTTCTTCACTGGCTGCTGTCCATGCGGCATTCAGTTCAGTCATGGCTGTATCAATCTGGGTAAGATCCTGAGCTTTGTGTGCATCTTTCAGTTTTGATAATGATGCCTCAATCACTGATTTTTTGTCTGCAGATATTTTCTCACCGTATTCTTTCAGTTGTTTTTCTGACTGGAAGATCAAACTGTCGGCCTGGTTGATTTTCTCAACTTTTTCCTTTTCTTTCTTATCTGATTCTTCATTGGCCTTGGCATCATTCTTCATCTTTTCAATTTCCTCTTTGCTGAGACCGCTTCCTGCTTCAATACGGATCTTTTGTTCTTTTCCGGTGCCTTTGTCTTTAGCACTTACATGAAGAATACCGTTTGCATCAATATCAAATGTAACTTCTACCTGTGGTACTCCACGTGGTGCCGGTGGAATGCCATCGAGGTTGAACATACCCAGGCTCTTATTCTGATTGGCCATCGGCCTTTCGCCTTGCAACACATGTATTTGTACACCTGGCTGGTTATCGCTGGCAGTACTAAAGGTTTCAGATTTTTTTGTAGGAATCGTAGTATTGCTATCGATCAGTCTTGTCATTACACCACCCATGGTTTCAATACCAAGGCTAAGCGGCGTTACGTCAAGCAACAATACATCTTTCACTTCTCCAGTTAAAACAGCGCCCTGGATTGCTGCACCAATAGCCACCACTTCATCGGGATTAACACTGCGGTTTGCTTTTTTGCCAAAGAATTTTTCAACAATCTCCTGAACTTTTGGGATACGGGTACTTCCTCCAACCAGGATCACTTCGTCAATTTGAGATGTACTTAAACCAGCATCTTTCAATGCCTGATCGCATGGTTTCAGGCAACGTTCAAACAATTTATCAGCAAGTGCTTCAAATTTTGCACGGGTAAGTTTTTTTACGAGGTGCTTTGGAACACCATCTACTGCTGTTACATAAGGCAGGTTTATTTCAGTTTCTGCTGAAGAAGATAATTCAACTTTAGCTTTTTCTGATGCTTCTTTCAAACGCTGCAATGCCATTGGGTCTTTGCGAAGATCGATGGCTTCATCGTTTTTAAATTCATCTGCCAGCCAGTCCATGATCACTTTATCAAAGTCATCACCACCAAGGTGAGTGTCACCGTTAGTTGATTTTACTTCAAAAACACCATCACCCAATTCCAGCACTGAAATATCAAAAGTTCCGCCACCAAGGTCAAATACAGCGATTTTCTGGTCCTTTCCTTTTTTATCCAATCCATAAGCCAATGCTGCGGCTGTGGGTTCATTTACAATCCGGCGAACATTTAATCCGGCTATTTCACCAGCTTCTTTGGTAGCCTGGCGCTGTGCGTCATTAAAATATGCAGGAACAGTAATAACAGCTTCATTCACTTCATGGCCCAGGTAATCTTCAGCGGTTTTTTTCATTTTCTGTAAAACCATAGCGCTGATCTCCTGTGGAGTATATAATCTGCCATCTATGTCAATCCTGACAGTATTATTGTCACCTTTTACTACTTTATAACTCCAATGGCTGCTTTCTTCTGTTACTTCATTGTATTGACGCCCCATGAATCTTTTAACACTTGAAATGGTATTTTGGGGGTTGGTAATGGCCTGACGCTTAGCGGGATCTCCCACTTTACGTTCTCCATTCTTTAAGAAAGCTACAACTGACGGTGTTGTACGACGCCCTTCATCATTTGCAATTACTACAGGCTCATTGCCCTCCATAACGGAAACGCAACTGTTGGTGGTTCCCAGGTCAATTCCTATTATTTTTCCCATGATTTGATTTTTTTATTTAATAGAACTTTGTCAATCATTGTGCCAACCGGGATAGTGTGCAAAAATGGCAGGTTGGTGGGGATTAGGTGTTAGCTGTTAGGTAATAGCTGTTAGTAGTTAGCTGTTAGTTATTAGCGGTTAGTACATTTGAGTAAGGAAGTTAATTATTATATTCTATGAAATTTGTATCAAATGAGTAAGGGCTGAGTAAGCACACACTAATAGCTAATTACTAAAAAGTAAGATCGATCAACCCCCAGCTTTCAGCTTTAAGCCAACAACTAATAGCTAACGACTAACAGCTAAAAACTTATAACTAAAGGCTCACAGCTAATACCTAACAGCTAACAGCTAAAAACTAATAACTAATAACTAACTTTCGCCCGCTTACTATCTAAATACTTTTTCCTGATAACAGAACTCATAGGCTTGTTGTTTACCTTACTTTCCACCCAAGAAATAATATCGAGGTATGCGAATGACCTGGTTTGAAAACGGCTTTTCTCGAATTGCTTGATCGTATGTAAAAACCCTTCAAAAGCAGGTTGTAATTTTTTGGCAGGCACATAAAAGTTATTGCGGAGAAATTTAAACATGGCCTCCTCTATAACTGTCAGATTTTCCATTTTTGCCATGAAACGGTAAACCGAACGGGTAAGATGTTCAATAAGTTCGTAGTTGCCCAGTTCATAATGAGCCATGAGGTGTAACACACGGGCATAACATTGAAGGTCTGTACGCAAATCAACATTGTCGTTGATGATCTTCTGCAGGTAATCAATTGAACGCCCATAATCACCATGCCCAAAATACAACATGGCAATTTTATAATTAAATACCAGGATCCGGTGCCTGTCGAGGTATTGGTTGAATTCGTTTAATTGTTCTTCTATGCCGTCTTTTAGTTTTAGCCCCTCTGCAAAACTGCCTTCCATAATATGCTGATTCAGTTTTGCACTGCTTACATAAACAAAACACTGTATCCTGTTATTTTCATGTTGATTAGCTATTGTTGATGCAGCAAAATCCTCAAACTGTTTAAGCGTTTCATGAAATTTAGGATAATTGCGCAGGTCAAAATGGGCATTCAGCAGGTTGTGCATCCCTTTGATATAATGGCCTGTTTCAACTTCCAGCATCATGGGAAATTCTTTGAAAAGATCAACCCATTTTTGGGTATACCGGTAATACATCAAAAAATCCTGGCGTATAAATGCAAACCAGCAAAAGCTCTGGTACAGGTACAATCTTTCATAAAATCCTGCAAATGAAAAAGCGTTTTCCGGGATATTACTTTTAAAGAATTCTTTTACCCCTTCTTCATCTTTTTCGTTTCGTGCATGGCCATGTTTTATGTACCAGCTGTATAATTGCAATGCAAGGTTTGAAAGCCTTGTGATGTTTTTCCTGTTTTCATTTACAGTATCCGCATCATTTGATAACTGATCGGCCCGGTTCTGTATACTGCGGGTAATGTGCAGTGTTTCAATTTTTTTCTCAAGTGAAATCACTTGTATAAGAAAACTGTCCTGCTGATAATTACGGGCAAGTTCTTTGGTTTTGTCCAATATCTTCAATGCATGCAGGTAGAGGCCTTTGTTGTAAAGTATCCTGGCATAATCCAGTTGTTCATGTAAATTGAGGTCGATGCTTTCTGTGCTATTCAGTAACCGGAGACTGGATAATATTTCTTTGTACAGATGCGCTTTAACGTTGGCCAGTTGGGGTTTTTTGATTGAATTTAATTTTTTTAGTAATAAAGCCTCATCATACTCCGGCAATTTATCCAATGCATCAAATAATTCCACAATCTTCAGGTCTTTGTTTCCTGAATTCCTTGTTATATACAATTTAAAATTCCTCTTTTCCGACTTCTGCAGGGAATGTACAAGCTGGAATAATATATCGGCTGTTCTGTTGGGCATCATTATTTATTTCTCACCAAACTCAATGCTGTAAAGCAATTCAGAAGGAAAGACTTGTTTTAAACATAATAAATCACCAATAAATTGGTTTTACTCACTAAAAATCCCTGGTTATTTTCGTACCAGAGATTAAGATCAGGTAAAATAGCAAACAATCGTAGAAAAAAATAACAAGCAATCGTGAGAGTTACTGAACTCAGGTTCAGTTAGAACAAAAACAAAATTACAAAAGAGTTTTTATATAGCAAGCAATCGTTAAGTCCCTCCGTTTCTACGGAGGGTCTATTTTTTTTAGGAAGTTCCATTTTTTTGCCGGGAAGGAGAAATGAATTATTTGCCGGAAAGGCGGGAAGTCGCAAAAAAATAAAATGATATTCTTTCCTTAACGTCTTCCCGCCTTCACGGCAAAACACTTATTATTTAACCTTGAAACTAAAATGTTTCTGGCTCAGGTAACTGAAAGTTATAATGATGAAGGTTGTGAGCAACTGGCTGATCATAGCATCCCACAAGAATATCTCAACAAAAAGTTTCAGTAACAAATAATTTATAACCAGGTTAAGTGAGAAACTGAGAAAGTACCTGAATAGCTGTATTCTTCCTTTTAAATTTGAACTGGTAAATACAACAAATTTATTCAGTGTAAATCCTACTACAAATGAAACACAGGTGGAAAAGAACAGTGCTGCCACGTGTGGCTTGAAAGCAAAAAATCCAACATCTAAATTATTGCCTGCTAAAATAAACTTATAACTGATGAAATAAACAGCCAGGCCAAGTAAAGTATTCATCCCTCCGCAAGCCGCATATCTAAAGGTTTGTAACGGCATCAGCCCCCTGAAAGGAGGATAAAAGAAATCCAACAGTGCTGTTAGTTTTTGTTTCATCTTTTATATAGCCGGGAAGGCGGGAAGACGTATTGGTTGTATCTAATTACTTTGCAAATTCTTTTTTGTTAGCTGTTAGCTTTTAGTTGTTAGTAATAAACTTCTAACTACTATCTACTAACTACTAACTACTAACTTCTACCTCCTAACTATACATTTCCTCCCTCATCTCCTTCACCCTTTCATCTGCCAGGTACTCGTCATAAGTCATCAGTTTATCTATCATTCCCTTTGGCGTAATTTCAATGATCCTGTTGGAAACAGTTTGCATAAACTGGTGATCATGTGTGGTTAGCAGTATGATGCCTGTATAAGCGATCATATTGTCGTTGAATGAAATGATGCTTTCCAGGTCGAGGTGATTGGTTGGCTCATCCAGGATCAGTACATTCGGATTCTGAAGCATCATCTTGCTGATCATGCAACGCACTTTTTCACCTCCGCTGAGTACATTTGTTTTCTTTAATATCTCATCTCCGCTGAATAACATTTTACCAAGGAACCCACGTAAAAAATCTT
>JAGPDJ010000357.1 GCA_018057635.1 Ferruginibacter sp.
ATTCAAAAGCAAGTTGTTTGTGATTGATCACATCTACAATTGTACCGATCAGGCAAAGTCCACCGGTAAATAAATACAGAATGCCCATCCCTATTTGCCCGATAATAAACCGTTGAATGCCCGCACAACAAACAAAACCCAGTAAAGTGCAAATCAAAATGATCTCCGCTTTTTTTCTTTTACCATTATAGATCGAAATAAACAATTTCAGTTTATCATCAGACAGGCCGCTGGTTACCTGTTGAAGATAAGCAAGTTCATCTGGTTCAACTGCAGGTATAAGTGTGACAAGATTCTGGTTCATAATACAAGTTGTTTAGTAGGAAAAATTAATTGCCTGATCCGGTTGAATATGATAATAATTGCAATAATACCGATCGGGTGATGTTGAATGGAATTTGATAACTGTAAATGTAACGCGTAATGCATAGAATGTCCAAGTCCGCAACCGGGGCACCAGTTTATACCGAGCCAATGAAAGAAGCAAAGGGATTCACCAGTTGTATCGGCATTCATAAAAAACAGTAAAATAATGGCTGATATCCAAAAACATAACTCCAGCTGTTTCTGTATAAGCCTTGCCAACTGTTTCATATAGCTAATATAGCTATTTTAAATCATTTATTGATGTAAGCTGAAAGCCTTTTGGAACTGGAATAAATAAATGCATATTTCAGATTTACATTTCCTGCTTTGCAGATATAAATCAAAAATTAATGATCATTTAAGGGAAGCCCCCTTGCCTGCCATTCTTTCCAGTTGATGTACTCAGGGGCAACCCGATGTTCCTCCATGGTAATGCAACCACTAACCGGGCACATCAATTGGCAAAGATTACAGCCAACACATTCTTCGTCTTTAATTGTATACTTATTATAAGGTTTGCCATATTCCAGGTTTATTGCCTGGTGTGATGTGTCTTCACAGGCAATGTAACAAAGGCCGCAATGAATACATTTATCCTGGTCAATTTTGGCAATATGATGGTAATTAATATCAAGGTCTTCCCAATGTGTTAGCGTTGGAACAGATTTCCCAATGAAATCATATATTGTTGCAAATCCTTTTTCATCCATCCAGTTGTTAAGCCCTTCACACAAATCTTCAATGATCCGGAATCCATGTTTCATAGCCGCAGTGCAAACCTGTACCGAAGTTGAACCCAGTAACATAAATTCTGCTGCATCTTTCCAGGTACTGATACCACCGATGCCGGATACAGGTACTTTTTTTGTAACATCATTTTTTGCGATCGTTGCCAGGAATTTTAAAGCGATTGGTTTAACAGCCGGCCCGCAATACCCGCCAAAAACACTTTTACCTGCTACATAAGGATTGGGTACAAAAGTATCCAGGTCAATTCCGGTTACAGATTGAATGGTATTGATCAGTGATAATGCATTGGTACCCGCTTCAACCACTGCCTTACCTGTAGGTACAACCGAATGCACATTGGGTGTAAGTTTTGTGATTACCGGAATGGTTGCTGCTTCCATTACCCATTCCACTACCATGCGTGCAATTTCAGGGTCCTGGCCAACAGCTGCGCCCATACCTCTTTCAGTCATACCATGTGGGCAACCGAAATTTAATTCCAGGCCATGTGCGCCTGTATCCTCTACTTTTTTAATTAGTTCATGCCAGCTATTTTTATCATTATCTGCCATTAAAGAAACTACCATGGCCCTGTCGGGAAATTCTTTCAGGCACTCTCTGATTTCTTTCAGGTTAATATCCAGTGGCCTGTCGGAGATCAGTTCAATGTTATTAAAACCCATCACCCTGGTACCATTAAAATTAACAGCCGAATAACGGGAGGATACATTTTTCACCTGCGAACCCAATGTCTTCCACACTACACCACCCCACCCGGCTTCAAAAGCCCGCAGTACATTTATTTTTTTATCTGTAGGAGGCGCACTCGCAAGCCAGTAAGGGTTGGGAGATTTGATGCCGAGAAAGTTTGTATTTAAGTCTGCCATAACGTAGAGTTTTTCACGCAAAGCCGCAAAGAAGCTAAGGCGCAAAATGTTTATAATTTATTTACAATACAATGAACACTATCTTTAATAAAGTTCACTTTGAAATTTTTTTCACGCAACGAAGCAAAGAGCTAAAGCGCAAAATGCTTATAATTTGTTTACAATACGATGAATTCCATCTTTAATTAGATTTACATTAAAATTTACTAATAATCCTAATTTGATATTGGTTAATTTTAAGTAAGTCTGAACCTGTTTATAATGAACTGGCGCTAGTAATTCAACTGACTTTAACTCAATAATCACTTTATCGTCAATTATGAAGTCTGCACGGAATCCAATTTCCAGTTTAATTTCTTCATGCACCAGAGGAATTGCTTGCTGCCTCTTAAATGGCATGTTTATTTTCATTAACTCGTAACTAAATATTTCTTCATACACCGATTCAAATAATCCAGGTCCGTATTTGTTATGCATTTTAAAACAAATATCAACAACTGATTTTGCAATATCATTTTCTGTTAACAGCACTTTTATCCTTTGCTACTTTGCGTCTTTGCGTGAAAATAATTTAAAATATTTCTTGCTCCATCCTTCCCTGCCTGCACCGCATCTACTACTTCTTTACCACCGTTCACGCAATCACCACCTGCAAACACCCCAGTAATGTTAGTTGTGGCTTTATCTTTTAATGTTAGTTTGCCATTTTTGTTTTCAAGACCACTTACTGAAACAAGATTTTCAAATGGCATTTGACCAGCTGCTTTGATCAGCATATCAACTTCTAAGGTAAATTCTTCTCCGGTAGAAACGGGTGACCGCCTGCCGCTTGCATCCGGTTCAGCTAATTTCATTACTTCCGCTTTTAAAGCGTTCACTTTACCATCTTTTCCCAGTATTTCTTTGGGTGCGGCCAGCCAGATGATCTCACAGCCATCGAGCATGGCAATATCAAGCTCCTCCTGTGTACAGGGCATTTCCTCCTGTGTTCGCCTATACAACATAGTTACTTCTTTTGCACCCAGCCTTTTCGCCTGTGTGGCTGCATCAATGGCCGTCATACCCATACCAATTACCGCAACTTTGTCTCCAACAGTAACATTGTTAAAACCCTTTGTACGTATATCATAAATAAAACTGATCGCATCCACAACGCCTTCCATTTCTTCACCGGGAATTTCCAGTTGCCTGGCAAGCCCAACACCAAAAGCAAGGTAAACTGCATCATATTTTTTCTGCAGTTCATCCAATGAGATATTTTTTCCGAGTTCCTGGTTGTACTTTATTTCTATACCTCCTATCGATAAAATATAATCAACTTCAT
>JAGPDJ010000358.1 GCA_018057635.1 Ferruginibacter sp.
GAGCAATACAGTTGGTAAAAACAATTTTCATTTCTATGGAGATAAAACATTTAATGCCTCTTTAGGTTCTGCTCAAACCTTTTTTGATGACGGAGGTTTTTCTTTTTTACAAAACACCACTAACCTGAATTTCAGCCGTGAATTTGCCAAAAATTTCAATCTTGGTTTGGGTGCTGAATTCCGGTATGAAAATTACCAGATATATGCAGGTGAAGCAGCTTCATATACTAATTATGACCTGTCAGGAAATAAGGCAACGGGTTCACAGGGCTTCCCCGGTTATCAACCTAATGATGAAGTGAATGCACAGCGTAAAGTGTTTGGTGCTTATGCTGATGCTGAATTTGATATCATTCCGGCCTGGCTGGTTAACCTGGCTGTTCGTTTAGAGAACTACAGCGATTTTGGTTTTACCCATAACTACAAATTTGCTACCCGGGTTAAAGCTTCCAAGACTGTTAACCTGAGAGGTTCCTTTAGCACTGGCTTCAGAGCGCCGTCTTTGCAACAGATAAATTTCAGTTCTACTTTCACTACCGTGCAGGCAGGAAATATTGCAGAAGTAAAGATTGCACCCAATTACAGTTCACTGGCAAAAGCTGCAGGCATACCTGACCTGACGCAGGAGAAAAGTCTCAGCACCAGTGTTGGTTTTACCTGGAAAGCAACGCCAACCCTGAATGTAACATTGGATGGATATATGACAAAGATCAAAGACCGTGTAGTGATAAGCGGGCAGTTTGATGGCAGTGATCCTAGTCTTGATCCGGGACTGGCCTCACAGATGGCTGCACTAAATGTGAGCTATGCTCAATTCTTTGCCAATGCTGTCAATACAACCAATATGGGTGTTGATGTAGTTATAGAATACAATAAAAAAGTAGGAGACAACCGCTTCCGTGCCTTGTTTGCTGGTAATATTCAGAAAATGGAGATTGATAAGATCAATGTGCCTGATAAACTCAGCGGGTCTGCATTTTTACAGCAGACATTCCTGAGTGACAGGGAACAGAAATTCATTTTGGCTTCTGCACCGAATATGAAAGGAGCATTGAGTTTTGAATACGGCAGAAAGAAACTGACACTGGGTACAAGGTTAACCTATTTTGGAAAAGTTACTTTGCTCGGTTATGGCCAGGATGGGTTAGGTATTTCTCCAACAGTACCACTTGACAATGGCAGTGGCGATGTACCGGATCAGTTTGACTATTCAGGAAAACTGGTGACAGATATATATGCCAGCCACCCGATATTTAAAAAACTGGTACTGCATGCAGGTGTTGACAACCTGCTGAATGCACACCCTGATTTTGGTGTGGTAAAAGGAGCAAAAGACTGGGCCTATAATACAGAAACAGGTGGTGCGTGGGATGCTGTGCAGATGGGAACAGCCGGACGTCGCTTGTTTGTCCGTATCGCATTTAGCTTTTAGAACGATTGCCCGCTATATTCAAGCCGTCCCTTTATTGGGGCGGCTTTTTTTATCATGGAGCAGGAGTATTGCTTTTTGAAAAACATCCGGCAGGAAATCTTTCTCCAATTGAGAAAAGCAAACAGGTGCAGCCGGTTCATCACTAAATTCATTTAAAATCAATCTCCACCAGCCTACATTTTTCCATTGGCCCAATTTATAGCCCACTTTTTCATAGGTGGCAAAATAATTGAACCCGCAACTTTCATGAAAGGCAACACTTTTCACATTTGGTAAATTAATAACAGCATACACATTCCGGAATCCCTGTTTTTCCAATATTTCAAACAGTGCAGTATACAAAGCCCTGGCCACTCCCTGTCGATGAAAATCATCATGTATATATACAGAACACTCCACTGACCATTGATACGCAGTCCTCTCACGATAGCGGGATGCATAAGCATAACCAGCAATCGATCCATTTATTTCACATACAAGCCAGGGCCAGTTTTCAAGATAAGAATTGATCCTGTTTGCAAAAATTTCAGGAGAAGGTACTTCTGTTTCGAAGGTGAATGAAGTCTTTTCAATATACGGTGCATATATTGCCAGAACTCCTTCCGCATCAGATGATCTGGCTAAACGAATAATGATCATACCATTTATTACTGACCGATATGAACGGCAGCTATACCGAAAATAAAGAATTTAATCAACGGTGTACTAATACATTGCACTTTAAATACAGAAGTGTAACAAATTCAGGTTCCGGCGTCTACATACCTTTTGCTTTCTGTTTCTCCAGCTTTTTGAAATATCCCCTTAATAAGAAATTATGTTTCATGGCTTCCATAACTTCATTAAAACCGGCCGTCCCTTTTTGTATATTCTCAATGCTCCGATTCAGATTACGAACCATGGCAGAATCTTTTAACAGGGTGTTTAATGGCCCTTTCCCATTGTCTATTTCGTTCCGGATATTTTTAGTCAGTGAATTCAGTTCCAGAGCCAGCTTGTCTGCATCTTCTCCTACTGTTTTGAATTTTATAATTGCTTCATTCAGATTAGTTGCAAAAACAGTATCGGTAAGTAATGCTCCCAAAGAACCCTTTCCCTCTTTGATATCCACGACCAACTGGTTGAGATCATGTATCATAGTATTAGCTTTTGCCGTAGCAGCTCTTGCATTAGACAAAGATGCCCGCAGGTTTTCTGGCAGTGTATTATCATTTAATAATGTCCAAATAGCCGTACTACTGTTGATCCGTTGCATGGTACTCTTTAATTCGGCTGCAATCAATGCAACATCATTATTTGTTTTGGCCAGTGTCTGCAGCATATCACCCATATCCACTGTTTTTTTAGTGACCAGGATATCGTCTTCTTCTACCAGGGCAGCTGGCTCTTTGGAAGGTGTAATATCCAGCACCCTGTTTCCCATTAAGCCGTCAGTCGTTATAGATACAATCGCATTTTTATGGATATAATTTTTCATTTTGGATTCAATCAGCAGGTCTACTTCAATCAGCGTATCATTCAATATTTTTACTTTTTTAACGGTGCCTACCTGTATACCGGAGAACCGGATATTATTTCCTGAATTCAACCCCTGTACATTATGAAACCTGGCCTTTAGCCTGAAGTAGTCTCCAAACATGCTTTCATTCCGGCCAATCATATACAACAGCAGGATCAGGAACAGCAAACCTGCTATCACAAATAAACCCAGCTTAATATTAGAAACCATTTTCTTACTCATAAAATTTATTCAAAGAATTCTTTGATTTTAGGATCAGTTAATTTTTTAAGTTCATCATAGGTTCCCCCGGCATAACATTTACCATCAATCAGCATAATCACCCTGTCTGATGCCATCCGTAC
>JAGPDJ010000359.1 GCA_018057635.1 Ferruginibacter sp.
AGCCAATGGTATCGCCTCAGTTGTTTTCGCCATCTTTGTTATTCTAGATCTGTTTATAAATATATAATGCAAATGAAAAACATGTTTCCTATTCACCATTCACTATTCACTATTCACTGCTAATGGCAAGAATACTTTGTATAGACTACGGATTAAAAAGAACAGGTATTGCTGTTACCGATCCATTGCAGATTATTGCAACTGGGTTAACGACTTTGCATTCAAAAGAATTAATTCCTTTTTTGAAAGATTATTTTGTAAAGGAACAAGTAGAGTTAGTTCTTATCGGCTGGCCCACCAATTGGGACGATAGCAGTACTCATGCCACACCGCTGGTTGAGAAATGCATAAAGGATTTACAAAAGAATTTTCCGGCAATGCCTGTTAAAAAGGTGGACGAACGATATACTTCCAAAATGGCCAAAGCTGCTATGCTCGAAATGGGGATGAAGAAAAAAGACCGCCGCAATAAAGCATTTGTTGATGAAATAGCTGCTACCATCATGTTACAGGAATATTTAAGGAATTTATAGTTCTATTTTGGTCACCAAAACACAGCGAAATAGTTTAAATTTGCCGCTTAATTATTTAATCAATATTTAATAATGATTCTTCCAATTGTTGCATATGGTAATCCAGTACTTAGAAAGGTTGCTGATTCAATTTCTGCTGATTATCCCAAGTTAGAAAAACTACTGGAAGATATGTGGGAAACCATGTATGAAAGTAGTGGAGTAGGGCTGGCAGCCCCACAAGTAAATAAGCCTATCCGTTTATTTATTATTGATACTGCTCAGATGTTTGAAAACATGAATGAAGACGAAAGAAACGAATTTGATGATTCCCCAGGAGATAAATTAGTTTTCATCAATGCACAGATAGATGAGCTTGGTGGTGATGAATGGGCTTATAACGAAGGCTGCTTAAGTATTCCCAAGATTAGAGAAGATATTTACAGACAAGAGAGTGTCACCATCACTTTTGATGATGAAAATTTTGAATCACATACCAGAACGTTTACTGGACTTACTGCAAGAGTAATCCTACATGAGTACGATCATATTGAAGGAAAATTATTTATTGATTACATTTCTTTGCTTAAAAGAAAATTAATGAAAGGTAAACTCAACGATATTACAAAAGGTAAAGTGTCGGTTGATTATAAGATGACTTTTTCTGGATAAGCAACACAGTCTGACAAATTAATTGATGTTTAACCATTCTTATTTTGTTTGGTCGTCAGCAAAAAACTGCAAGATTTTCTAAAACCCTTTATTCTAACCCGTTAGCTTTTTAAGTTTTACGTAAGTAGATTTTGTCTTTTTTGAGATTATAGATTCAATTAATACGCCTCATTTTCATATTACAAAAAATTAATTTGTAATATTGTTTCTTTTCTCTAATTTGCTCCCTATTACATTTATTTAATTGCATCTGGTTAATCTCTCTCTTTAGCAGCACCACCACTATCCTTTCAACAGCCTTTCAACAGTCTGCCCTATTATTTTATAACCATTAACCCCAAGCTTATGAGTAAAAGAATTACTCTGTCCTGCCTTGCAGTAATGCTGGCGATTTCTTTCTGTAAAGCCCAGGTTCCATCCCTTTCTCCTTTTAACGGTGTAGTGCCAGCGGTATTCAATACCGCCGGTGGAACGTATGACAATGCGTTGTCGTATTACCGTTATGAGTGGAGCTTTGGCGAACTGGTGCTGGTACAGGCTTTTGCGCCGCCGGACAGTTCTATCCTCGTTACCCAAGGTGTGTTACAGCCTTGTACCGACAAACTGGGTGTATCACCTTACACAGTCCTGTTCGAAAAAGGCGATTACAAATTATTTCCCAACCCAACAGCCGGTCCTTTCGAAGTAGATTTTTTTGTCAGAACACCGGGCTTCATGAGCCTACAGCTCATTAACACCATGGGTCAGATACTGGAATCAAGAAGCTATCATTATGATGGCTGTTGCCGTATCGAGCTGTTTGACCTTAGTCGTTATCCCAACGGAATTTACTTCGTAGTAGCAGATTTAAAACCGGATACCAACCGGTCGGGCGATAATATAGAAGTAATACGCCATAGCGGACTTAAGGTGATTAAACTGGATCAGAAATAAAAAGCAAATCAAAACTCAAAAAAATAACCACATGAAAAAGATCTTACTATTAATGACGATGGTACTGCTGCTAGCCGCCGAAGGCTTTAGTCAGGCACCGGGCATATTAAACTATCAGGGAGTTGCCCGCAATAGTGTTGGCAATGTACTGGTAAATAAAAATATAACATTACGGTTAACCATCCGTGATAATACAGCTGCTGGTCCAACAGTGTATCAGGAAAGCAGAGCCGTTACCACCAATCCGTTTGGCTTGTTTAATGTACAGTTGGGCAGCCCTGGCGCCAGTGGAGTAACTGGTACCATACCCGGTGTAAACTGGGCGGTAGGTGCAAAATTTATTCAGGTAGAAATAGATCCCAATGGTGGTTCTACTTTTATCAATATAGGAACGGCGCAACTGGCATCAGTGCCTTATTCCTTGTTTGCTACAACGGCTGGAGATATTATATTGCCGTTTAATAAAACGCAGAATGATAATGGTACATTGTTTAAAATAACCAATAGTGGAACCAACTCAGGTAGCACCGCTTTGGAAGGATTAACAAACTCCACAGCAGCCAATGCTAATGGGATAATTGGAACAGTAACGAGTGCAGGACCGGGCGGATTTTCATCTGGAGTACGAGGTATCAATAATGGAACTGGTGGATTAGGAATAGGTGTATACGGTAGCCAGGCTGGTAGTGGCTGGGGAGTGTATGGTACCGCACCAAGTGGTATCGGTGTAAATGGTAATTCAACTTCAGGTATAGGTGTAAACGGAAATTCCACTTCAGGTACCGGTGTAAACGGTAACTCAACTTCCGGTACTGGTGTATTTGGACAAAGTAATACAGGTGTAGCTGGTATCTTCACTATTACCAATGGAGCCAGTACAGCCGATGCCTTACAGGCCAATACTACAGGCTCAGGTTGGGCAGCAACAATAACAAGTACGAATGCCACACCAAGAGCTTTAAGAACAACAGGAGGTTTACGGTTTACTGGAATTAACGAAGCGAATAATAGAATACTTACTTCTGATGCTGCGGGTAATGCAATGTGGAATGATGCAGCAGCAGTTGGAATTGTAACAGGAAGCGGAACATTAGACAGAGTTCCTAAATGGACACCTAATGGTACCAATCTTGGCGATTCAAGAATAGAAGACAGGGCAGGTA
>JAGPDJ010000360.1 GCA_018057635.1 Ferruginibacter sp.
TTTTTATTTTGTTTTTCCCGTACGCTGTTTCCAATAAAAATACCCAGCAAGGGTTCTTCAGAAGCGCAGAATCTTCCTGTTCAGGTTTAACGGCAGCTGTAAAATTATTGGAAGTAATTACTGTCCCCTTTTGAATAGGATTGCTGTTTAACGGATCTGTTGTACCTACCGGAAAAAAACCTACCACAGAACCAGTTGTAATTCCAGCTACTGTTCCGGCATTTAACAAAACAGATTGAGCTGTACTGCTTTTGGCATTAATAGTAAAATAAGGTTTTTGGCTTTCATACCTTCCTCCAAACAATTCCCGGTCAATACCATCGCCTTCAAGAACCGGGCTCTGGTTGGGAACTTTTCCACGCATCATGTCTTCTATCCTGGCAAATAAATTCCGGTAAGTAATTTTCCCTTCAATTGAATTCAATGATTTACTGAATGCATACGACAAAGATCCAACAACATTGCTTTCATCATCATAACACTCAACGCTCAGTTCCTGTGCCTGTGCAGCAGAGATCACCACATAGGTGGCAGCATCCGCATTCAGCCGGGTTGAGTTTTTATCGCTAAACACTCCGGATGTATCTGTAATACGTGCCCTGCCCTGTTCAAAACTGTTGCTAACCATTGGAGCTTTATTTCCCCTTACTTTTAAAACACCCCTTACTCCGCTACCCGAATGGCAGGCATCTATGCCAACCAATACATCACCTTTGCGTGTAAGTTTATTACGCAACCTGGTGATTTTTTCTCCCAGGTAATCATCACGAAAATAAGCAGGCGCATATTTTTTGTACTCACTTTTATCACTTGAAAAAGTGGCGTCAAATGGAACGATACATTCATCCAGTCCGTCTACTTCATCCTGGTTGTCATCTTCAATCTGCTCGCCATGCGATGAAAAATAGATCACTACAACATCACCCGGTTGTGCCTTTTCTATAAGCCTGTTCAATGCATTTTCAATGCCTGATCTTGTAGCCGCTTCATCTGTAATGATGTCAATATTTTCGGACTGAAATTGTTGCTTCAGCAAAGTATTTTTAATAAGCGGGATATCGTTCAGGCTGCTTAATTCGCCCCAGCCACTTGATGGGGGATAATTGGCAATTGCAACAACCAGTGCTCGCTTGGTTTGCGCCATAGTTACCATGAAGAAGCAAGTTAAAAGTGCAAAAAATATTGTACCTTTTTTCATACCCATATCTTTAAAAATA
The DNA here is from genome assembly GCA_018057635.1 of Ferruginibacter sp. Next base: position 1,218 of record JAGPDJ010000360.1, read on the forward strand.
CCCGGAGTAATCAGCAACAGGTAAATAATTAATATTTTTTGCAGGAGCATCCTGTAAATCATAAAGAAAAGTTAGAACAAATATTTAAGGATATACTTTTTTGAAAATTGAATTGCTTAAAAAAAATAACCTGTAAGGTTCCTGAAATGCCAGCAAATGGTTCCGGCTCATCAATAAAAATATTGCATTCACACCTGCAAAAATACAATTCAGATAGAATAAGCTAAACATTGATCAGGCCTATTGTTATACCTGTATCAATTAACTTCAAAACATTTTTTATGCAAACATCTTTATTTACAAAATGGCTAAGTAGCTTAAAAGTATTGGCTACAATAGCATTAATGGCAGGTATCATGGTTTCCTGCAAAAAATCAAATGACATGATCTCGGAAAGCACCGGCATGGCCGACAATGAACAAGCTGCCGTTAATACGGCCCGTGCATTGGAACAATCTGCTGTTCCGGATGCAAAACTGGAAGCTGAATCACTGGGATTCAGTGAATTAACCAACGAAACAAATCCCGGAAACATTGTTGACATTGCTGTTTCCAACCCAAATTTTACCAGCCTTGTAGCTGCTGTACTTAAGACAGGACTCGCGGGCGCACTTTCAAATCCATCTGCAAACCTTACTGTATTTGCCCCAACCAATGGAGCATTTGCACAACTGCCGGCTCCGTTTAACAATGCGGCAAATATCAACGGAATAAGCGACGCTACGCAGGTAGATTTTCTGCGCAATGTTTTACTATATCATGTACTTGGTGCGGAAGTTTTCAGCAACCAGGTTAGCAACGGCAGCAGCAGTGCAGCTACTTTAAAAGCCGCAACCAGCAGCAGTATCAACGACAATACTATTTACCTGTCAAAAACATTTGGCCTTATTAAAGTAAACGGACAAAGCTCGGTTATATATGCAAACCTGAATGCCAGCAACGGTGTTATACATGTAATAAACAAGGTGTTATTATTTCCCACCAATACCATTGCAGGTATTGCCATTGCTGATCCAAATTTTTCATCATTGGTAGCTGCTTTGGTTAAAACCAACCTGGCAGGCGTATTTACAGGTAGCGGAGATTTTACCGTATTTGCACCAACCAATGCAGCATTTGCTCAATTGCCAGCACCATTTAACAATGCATCCAATATAAGCAGTATTACTGATGCAGGCCAGGTTGCAGCGTTAGCTAATATCCTAAAATACCATGTTGCAGCAAGCAGGAATTTTACCTGGGACCTTGGAATTTTAAGAAGGGTAACTACTTTGGCAAATGCTCCGAGAAACAAGGTTACAACTATACTTGGGTTTAATACCGGATGGGTAAAGGGAGATGATAACAACAGTTATGCTCAAATAAACCCGGCAGACATCCTGGCAACAAATGGCGTTATTCATGTAATTGGCAAAGTGCTGTTACCTAAATAACTGACATGTAGCGGATGTTTTGGATAAGAACCGTCTCCGGTAGTGGAGGCGGTTTTTTGTGTTTTATGCCAACCTATTACTGGTGACATCCGGATAATGAGACTTGCTCTTTCATCAATAACATTCGTAATTAATTGATTGACTAATATTTATAAATCTTTACAAAGAAACCTGGCCGATATGTAAAGTTATAATCATAAACATAAAATGATATTTCTTAATCTGAATCATGACAAAAGTCATACTTTTTAATCCCGGGCTTTTGAACCTTTATTTCATAAAATAAAGAACAGTTGTTAAATTACTATTCAAAATTATTATTCAATCTAAAACTAATGTTATATGGTAACTGAAGAGCAACACAAAGCATTAATTGACGAGTGTCATAAATGGTATGCCGTACTGGGTACTTACCGCGAAAAATTAAACACGCTGAAAACGGAATTGTATTTTTTCGCTCCAGGCAAAACTGATCATGATGTTCTGGCCGAAATGGAACATTACCACAACCAGTTCCATATCCAGCTTATAAACATTCATGATCTTAAACATGAAATACGCCACCACATCAATGAAGCGGAACGATATCCTAATTTCGGACACCGGATACC
>JAGPDJ010000361.1 GCA_018057635.1 Ferruginibacter sp.
TAAGTAAACTGATATCAAAGTTTGAACCTGGAGCTACCGGAATAACACTCAGCAGGTCTTCTGTTTTCTTCTTATATAGTTCTATGGTACCTGAAATCCTGTTCTTCAGGAATCCAAAGTCGAGGCCTAAATTGGTTGTTGTGGTAGTTTCCCATTTGATATTTGCATCATACGCAGAAGGGCGGAGGAAACTGTAATAAGTATTTCCAAACAGGTATTGTGCAGTTGGAGAACTTTGTGCATAAACTGGCAGGTAAGAGTAAAAACCGATACCATCCTGTTGCCCGGTTACACCCCAGCCAAAACGAAGTTTTAAATCAGAAACAACGTTGCTGTTCTTAAATAATTCTTCTTTTAATTTCCAGGCAATAGCAGCGGCAGGGAAATAACCTACCCTGTTGTCTTCAGAAAATTTAGAACTGGCATCCCTGCGGATAGAACCGGTTAACAGGTATTTGTTGAACAAGGTCAGGTTGATCCTGCCTATGTATGATTCAAGCCTGTATTGTGGTTTGTCTGTTGCAAAAGTGGGGATGCTGGTTGGGATAACCCTTCCATCCTGTCCGTAAGAAGCAAAATTCTCAACTTCCGTAAAGAAATCCTGGTAGCTATGAGCAACTAAAACATCGATCTTGCTATTGATCCGCTCAATATCTTTTGTATAGAAAAGCGACACATCAGCCAGGTAATTTTTCTTCTTTTGTTCGTAATGTGAATACCTGCCTTTTGTACGGAAGTTGGTAGCAGAAGTTGAATCTATGTTATCATTTCCGCTGGTACTTGAATTATCCAGGCCAAGGTTTGCCTGTACATGCAGGTCGGGGAAGAAAGGTAGTTTATAATCCAATTGTACATTACCAACGATCCTGTTAACCCTTGAAGTATTGCTTCTCAGGTTCAGCAGGGCAAGTGGATTACGTGTAGCCAGGTCAATCGGGTTCCCGTCAGCCTGTGTCCATTCATAATAACCGGCAGTTTTAGGATTGTTGTTACGAACATATTGTGTAGGATCAAATGAAGCAGCAGAACCAACCGCGCCTTCATCAGCAAAACGCTTTTGTGTTTTGGTGTATTTAAAGTTTACATTCACGGCTAAATGATCGTTGAAAAATTTAGGTGAAAGGTTGATGGCAGTTGTAAGCCTGTCGAATTTATCTGTTTTAAGTGTTCCTTCCTGGTATAAATGACCCAGCGAAATGCGGTAAGGAATATTGATAGATTTTGAACCAAAACTTCCGGCAGCACTAAGATTATTTTGGGTACTTAAAGCTTTCTGGAAAATTTGTTTCTGCCAGTCGGTGTTGGCATTACCTAATAAATTCTTATAAGTATTATTTCCGGTTGCAGCGGCATCTGCATTAACTACATCCCTTAACTGGTCTGCAGATAATACATCTATATAATTTGAAACGGTGCTCATGGTCATCTGCGTATTGAAATTGAACCTTGCTTTACCACGGCCGCCTTTTTTGGTTGTAACGATCAAAACTCCGTTAGAAGCCCTTGAACCATATAAAGCTGTAGCAGAAGCATCTTTCAACACACTGATAGACTCAATATCGTTGGGGTTGATCGTGTTCAGGTAGTTTCCTGAGCCGGCAACATCATTGCTCTCAACAGGTACACCGTCGATAACGATCAATGGGTCGTTACTTGCATTCAATGATGCACCCTGGCGGATACGGATCTTACTGCCGCCACCTGCTGAACCACCACCGGTAGTTACTTCCAGGCCGGCTACTTTACCTTGCAGTAATTGTTCAGATGATGCAATATTTCCTTTTTGGAAATCTTTGGCTGATACCTGGGTAACTGCACCGGTTAGGTCAGATTTTTTCCTGGTACCATAGGCAACCACTACAATTTCATCAAGCTTTTGGTCAGATTGAACCATGCTGATGTTTACAGCGTTGCCGGATGCAGTTACTTCCTGTGAACTATACCCAATTGAACTGAAAACCAGTGTTGGGTTAGCTGAAGGGGAACTGATCCTGAAAGAACCATCGTTTCCGGTTTGTGTGGAAACCCGGGTTCCTTTTACTGTAACCGTAACGTTTGAAACGGCAGTTCCGTTTCTTGATTCGGTTACTTTACCGGTGATTACATTTTGTGCCAATGCAGAAAAAGCAGTTAGCATGAACAAAATGACAACCGGTAAAATTTTCGAAATTTTAAGCGTTGTTTTTCTCATAATGCAACATTCAATTTTAGTTTATATAATAGCAATGTGTAATTTTTACGCAAAGCATAGTGTAAGAACTCTGCAAGTTACCCCATATTTGTGAAAAAGTAATAATTTGTTAATTCTTTTTTAACAATATGGAAGTTTCTGTATTTCATTTTAAATAATAAAAAACGCACCTGTTAAATTGCCTGGCTGAAAAGAAAAGGAGGACAGAAAAATCCGGCGATCAGAAGTCTATTCCACTCCATTTTTTCTTCTTCTTTTCATATTTCCCGTAGTTAAACTTATACAGCTTTCCCGGGCGGTGAGGTACATCTTTTTCAATCTCATCCAGGTCTATTAAAAAATCCATGGCAAAGAACTTTTTTCTGAAATTCCTCCTGTCCATTTTAGTACCCAATATGGCTTCATATAAATTCTGAAGTTCACGTAAGGAGAATTTCTTTGGCAACAGGTTAAATCCAAGCGGATGTTCCTGGATCCGTTTCTGGAGCCGTTCGTAACAGATGTCAAAGATCTGCTGGTGATCAAAAGCAAGATCAGTCACGCTGTTCACATCGTGCCAGTGCAGTTCATTATCAAAAATATTTAGTTTATGGTGTTGTATATTGATAAGCGAACAATAGGCAATGGTTACAACCCTGCCTGCCGGGTGCCTGTTGGTGGCGCCAAAAGTCTGCACCTGTTCCAGGTAAACATCGCTCAAACCGGTTCGTTCTCTTAAAATCCTATAAGCTGCTTCATCCAGGTCTTCATTCACATGAATCAGGTCGCCCAGCAGCGACCATTTGCTCTGGAATTTCTTAAGGTCGCTCCGGATCAGTAATACTTTTAATTTATTTTCATCAAAACCGAATATCACACAATCAACAGACAAAGCAATCCTTTGCGTGCTTTCAACTTCATGCTGAATTGTTTTTAAGGTTTTAACTCCTTTTTGATTTGTGGCTTCTAATGTTTCTGACATGATTATGAAGTATTAAATAAAATAAGGTATTCAATACTAGTTCCCTTTTACAATTTTTATGGTTTGGGTTTGCGCTGCTGTTACAATCCTCAGCATATAAACACCCTT
>JAGPDJ010000362.1 GCA_018057635.1 Ferruginibacter sp.
GGAAGGGTGAAACACCACATCAGCAACAATATAGAAAACAGCAGGAATACCATTTTGTTTTCCGGGTATTGTGAACCACGTTCTTTGGGAGGAAAATTAATGGCTGGTGCTAAAGAAATCAAGATTTATGGAACGCTGCATGAAGTAAATGCAGAAATTGCTGCTATTAGAAGTATGAGTGCTCATGGCGACTATGAAGATCTTTGCCAGTTCCTTTCATGCCAGGATCCTAAAAAAGTAAAAAGGTTATTTTTAGTGCATGGAGAGTATGCTGTACAGCAGCAGTTTCAACAGAGGCTTATGCGAAAAGGGTTTGAAGATGTGGAAATACCGGAATTACATACTGAAATTGGCCTTGGATAAATTAATTAAACCGCTTAACATTGAATGCAGTAATATCAATACTGCATTTTTTTTGTGATATAATTTCACTGACCAGTTTACCGGTTCCGGTTCCCTGGGATATTCCAAGCATGGCATGTCCGCCGGCAAAAGTAACATTGGTAAAGTCTGATATTTTTCCAATGTATGGAAGCCCGTCTGGTGTTACCGGCCTTAAACCGGTCCATATTTTTTCAACTGGTGGAAAATCAATTTTTAATCCGGGATAAAAATCCCTGGCCGATTCATAAATCCCCTGCATTCTTTTTACAAGCACTTTGTTATTGATGCCGCTTAATTCCATTGTTCCACCAATGCGTAGTTTGTTTTCCCAGGGCGTTATGGCGCATCTTCCATCAACAAGAATAGCCGGATATTTTATATTTTTCTCAATAAAAGGATAGGTATAACTATAACCCTTGCCCGGCTGTAATAATAATTTAATCCCAAGAAATTTTGCTAATTCAGGCATCCAGCTTCCTCCGGCTATAACAATCTCTTTGCAGTCATATTTTCCATTGCTTGTTAAAATGGCTGTTACAAGGTTGTTACTTTTTTCTAAGCCGGTAACAGTTGTATTCAGTATAAACCGAACACCTTTGTTTTTCAAATTGTCTTTTAGTAATAACATGAGTTTGCCCGGGTTAAAATGACAGTCATCTTTAAACAGCACAGCACCGGAAACATTTAATGCAACATCCGGTTCAAGTTCCTGTACCTGCTGCCTGTTAAGTCTTTCAACCTGCAGTCCGAATTTTTCTGCATCATCCGCCATATGAAATTCATGATCCAGTGTTTTTTGTTCTTTACACATCATCAGGCAACCGATCTCTTCCATTTCAAAATAATCGCCAATTTCAATTCTCATTTCATTCATCAGCCGCCTGCTAAACTGTAAAATATTATTCAGGTAAGGTGCATTTTTTTTCACAGTTTCCGCATTACTGCTTTTCCAGAAGTGATATCCCCATTGCATTAAATCCAGATTCAGTCGCGGCTTAATATAAAACGGGCTGCTGCTGCTAAGCATGTGTTTAATACCTTCTGCAATTATACCGGGTGATGCCAGTGGTATAAAATGGCTGGGCGACATATAACCCATGTTTCCAAAAGAACAACCATCAGTAATTTCAGCTCTGTCAATAACAGTAACAGCATATCCTTCTTTTTCTAAATAATATGCACTGCATAAGCCAATAATGCCACCGCCAACAATTATTATTTCCGCCATTTTATTTATTTATATAGTATTCATTGAATTATTAATTTCCACACCAGCACATCAGCACATCAGCACATCAGCACATTATCACATCACCTGGAATCCAAAAGCATACGGATCATCTTCATCATCGATAGTAATAATATTGTGCCCGTAAATTCTTGCCCAGCCTTCTATACTCGGCCTTATCGCAGCCAATCCATTGATAGTTGTTTCTTCTTCAATCCTTCCGATAAATTTACTTCCGATTATACTTTCATGAATGAATTCATCTCCTTTTTTTAATTTACCTTTTGCATACCATTGAGCCATGCGGGCAGATGTGCCAGTTCCGCAAGGGCTTCTGTCAATCGCCTTGTCGCCATAAAATACGGCATTCCGGGCAGTTGAACTTTTGTCAAGCACGGCGCCTGTCCATAAAATATGGCTGCATCCTTTTATCGTATCATTTTCCGGGTGAACGAATTCATTTTGCTCATTTATTCTTTTTCTTAATTCCCTGGCCCAGCTTATAAGTTTATCAGCAGTATAATGTTCCAGGCCTTTAAAATTCGTTTGTACATCAACGATAGCATAAAAATTTCCGCCATATGAAACATCCACAACAAGCTCACCCAATTCCGGGCATTCAACAGTTATATCTGTGGCCGCAAGGAAAGACGGCACATTGGTGAGCCTGACAGTCTTCACTTTAGCATCTTCTGTTGTATATGTTACCATTACCAGCCCGGCAGGTGTTTCCATTTTAACGATACCCGGAGTATGTGGTTTAATCAAGCCTTCTTCAATGGCAATGGTGATGGTACCGATGGTTCCATGTCCGCACATTGGAAGGCACCCGCTGGTTTCAATAAATAAAACAGCCACATCATTTTGCGGATCGTGCGGCGGGTATAAAATTGAACCGCTCATCATGTCATGCCCGCGTGGTTCAAACATCAGCCCTTTCCTTATCCAGTCGTATTCGGCAATAAAATGCTGACGTTTTTCGCTCATGTTTTTACCGGAAAGGGTTGGGCCACCTGATTTTACAAGGCGTACAGGATTGCCACAGGTGTGAGCATCAATACAGGTAAATGTTCTTTTCATTTTTTTAGCTTCAGCCGGAATTTATATCTTAAATAATGTTTGTAAATTTATAACATGGAACAGTACGGAAAGATTTTACTTTTTGCCATGCCGGCTTTTTTAATTTTGGTGTTATTTGAAAAATGGGTTGGCTGGCGTAAGGGTAATGACACGGTTCGCAATATGGATATGATCTCCAGTTTAAGCTCTGGCGTTACCAATGTTACCAAAGATGTATTGGGGCTGGCAGTTGCCCTGATCAGTTACGAATGGCTGGTTAGTAAAGTAGCTTTTATTCATATTGATACTAACTGGTTAACTTATATCATTGTATTTATTGTACTTGATTTTGCAGGCTATACGGTTCATGCCCTTGATCATAAGATTAATTTTTTCTGGAACAGTCATATCATACATCACAGTAGCGAAGAATTTAACCTGGCCTGCGCATTGAGGCAAAGTGTTTCTGTTTTTGTGAGGCTTTTTGTGATTTTGTTATTGCCTGCTGCGTTACTGGGTATTGATCCAAAAGTTATTGCCATTGTTGCGCCATTGCATTTGTTTGCCCAGTTCTGGTATCATACAC
>JAGPDJ010000044.1 GCA_018057635.1 Ferruginibacter sp.
ACTTACTCCTCAGGAATTATATTATATGATGGTGATGGGTGAGAATGATATTTATACATCCAGTTACAAACATAGTTTTAACCGCATGTTGCAGCAAATGGGTACAAAACCAAGCGGGGATTCGCTGCTGCTCAGTGTTCATTTTGATTATTTCCGGAAGTTCATCAAGATGGCGGCCAATTACAATAAGCTGGATACATTTTTAAAAACCATGCCGTCTGATAAATCACAATTGGTGATGAAAGCTTTTGTTTCGCGGCTTGATAAAACAGGAAACCTGGAAGATGCTGTGGATGTGGCAGATGCGTATAGCAGTATCAGTGATCGTGAACTTCAGCGTACAATTCTTAACTATGTAATGGAAAATGAACAGTCAAGTATAAACGAAGAGAATGAAAGAGGAAAGGTTATTTACGGGTTATTGAAATCAATATTCCTGTCGGCAGACAGTACAAATAAAATTGACCTCACCAGTGTTTTGGGTATTCCATCTATTTATGAAATAGACAATAAAAGCCTTCGTGATACATCCGGCAAAATTATTCAACAGGTATATTGGTATGGAGATGAAGACGGTAAAATTTATTTTCCTGCATTCATCAATTCTTTTTCTCCAAAAGAATGGAAAATAACGCCGAAGAAAGAATGGTATGAGATCAATTCATTAAAAGGGAATGTTTGGATTTATGCCAACAGGCCGCTTGACAATGATGCCAACCTGGATGACAGCGCACAGATACACCTGAATAAATACCTGGAAGATAATGAGCTGCACCCTGCTGTGATCGTACACAGGGGCCATAGTTACTGGCTTCCGCGTACGATCAGGAGAATGCCGGGTGATGCTAAAATTGTTGTGCTGGGTTCTTGTGGCGGTTATAAAAATCTGAATGATATCATAGACAGCAACCCGGATGCACATATTATTTCTACCAAAGAAATTGGCGCCGGTGAAATTAACAGGCCCATATCCAATTACCTCAACCAGGCATTTGAGTCTGGCGCAACTGTAAGTTGGAAAAATATGTGGGCATCGCTTACTAAATTATTTTCTGCAGATCAAAATAAAACCCTGCTTGAAAGCTGGGAAGATTACATACCTCCGTATAAAAACCTGGGCGCTATTTTTATTAAAGCGTATAATAAAAAAATGGAAAGTGAGTAAAGTATATTTCCCGCAGATTTTCGCTGATTTGGTACGCAGATTTCACAGATTTTTATTTTCATCTTTCATCAGCGGTTTTCTCATCTGTGTTATTTGCGGGCAAAAATGATTAAGTTAAAAATGAATTTTCCCGCAGATTTTCGCTGGTTTTTATTTTCATCTTTCATCAGCGGTTTCTTCATCTGTGTTATTTGCGGGTAAAAAATAATTTTACCTGTTAAGTGATGCAGCTAATTTTGCATAATGAGTAACGGAAGCCCGTCAAAAAAAATTTTCGATTTTACATTGTTGCGAAGGGTTTTCAGGTTTGCTGCACCTTATAAAAAACGATTCTACCTCTCGCTTTTATTATCTGTATTACTGGCAGCAATGGCACCATTGAGGCCATTCCTGATCCAGGTAACCATCAACAACGGACTTAAAGGAAATGAAGCGGCACAATTTATTGACGGTCCGGGTGGTTTCATCATCGAAATAACAATCATCCAGATTTTATTGCTGATAATAGAAACTGCCACCCGTTTCTACTTTACATTTAGCACCGCTTCATTGGGACAAAGTGTGGTTAAAGACCTTCGTGTATCAACTTATGACCGAATCCTTCACCTGAACCTGGCACAATTTGACAAAACACCCATCGGCACTTTAACCACCCGTACCATTAACGATATTGAATCGGTGAATGATATTTTCAGTGACGGGCTTATACCCATTATTGCAGATATGCTTTCAATTATTTCAGTGCTTACTTATATGTTTTGGGCCGACCCAACACTTACGCTTGTTTGCCTGGTACCATTTCCATTCCTTATTCTGGCAACTTATTTCTTTAAAGAAAGTGTGAACCGTTCTTTTATAAAAGTGAGGAATGCGGTTGCGGGGTTGAACGCTTTTGTACAGGAACATATATCCGGGATGTCGCTGGTACAGGTTTTTGCTGCAGAACAGCGAGAGCAGGATAAATTCAAGGCAATAAACAAGCAGCATCGCAATGCAAATATTAAAGCCATTTTTGCTTATTCAGTTTTCTTTCCGGTTGTGGAGCTTGTATCTGCTTTGTCTATTGGCTTACTTGTTTGGTGGGCGGCTAAAGAATCATTACTGGTTTCGCCTGAAAAAGCAGGTAATATTGGCGGTATCATCACATCCTTTATTTTATGCCTTAACCTGTTGTTTCGCCCCTTGCGAATGATGGCAGATAAATTCAATGTGTTACAGATGGGTATGATAGCCAGCGAAAGGGTTTTCAAAGTACTAGACAATAATGACACAACTAAAAAAGAAGGAAGCCATAAACCTGCTTCCATGCCGGGAAATATTGCATTTAAAAATGTTTGGTTTGCCTATGATGCTGATCAATACGTATTAAAAGATATCAGTTTCGAGATCGGCGCCGGAAAAACCATTGCAATTGTTGGCCATACGGGCAGTGGCAAAACCTCTATCATAAGCCTGATAAACAGGTTGTATAAAATTCAGAAAGGGGAGATTTGTATTGATGGAGTACCAATTGAACAATATGACCTTGATTTTTTACGGTCAAGGATAGGAGTTGTTTTGCAGGATGTTTTTTTATTCAGCGGATCTGTTATTGATAATGTAACCTTGCGCAACCCTGATATCAGTAAAATGGAAGTAGAACAGGCTGCCCGGCTCATCGGGCTCCATGATTTTATCATGCGGCTCCCTGGCGGTTATGATTACAATGTGATGGAAAGAGGAGCAACTTTATCACTCGGGCAACGGCAATTGCTGTCATTTGTAAGAGCATTGTTGTATGATCCTTCAATTTTGATCCTTGATGAAGCTACTTCATCCATTGATTCTGAAAGTGAATTACTGATACAGCATGCCATTGAGAAACTGATAGCCGGGCGTACATCTATTATTATTGCTCACCGGCTGAGCACTATCCGTAAAGCCGACCAGATCCTGGTACTGGATAAAGGTGAGATCCGGGAAATGGGCAACCACCAGCAGTTACTACAGCAGCAAGGACATTATTACCAATTGCATAAAATGCAGTTTGGCGACCAGGAAAACATGGTATAAGCTTATTTAGTTTGCTCCAAATTTCAGATTTCAGCCCTATGCCCTTATCTTTGCGCCAAATTTGAGGAAAGATATGGCAGCAAAGTGTATCAAATCATTACTGGTAGCGGTTTTTAGCCTTGGGGTGCTACTATTTTCACCAGTGTTAAAAGCACAGGAAAACGGCCATGAAACCACTACAGGTCAACATGAGGTAAAAGAAGAAAAGCTGGATCCGGCCAAGATCATCATGGATCACATCAAAGATGCCCATGAATTCCACTTTTTTACAGTTGGCCATTTTCATGCTACCATTCCTTTACCGGTAATATTATATTCACCCACAAAAGGGTTGTCTGCATTCTCTTCAAGCCGTTTTGGCCATGAGGGAGAACTGGAACATGAAGGTTATAAGATACATGAAGGAGAGATATCTGCTGTTGACGGAACTGCTGTGTATGATTTTTCCATAACCAAGAATGTGGTCCAAATGATACTGGCGCTTACTTTACTCGTTTTACTGATGACGGGAATTGCCAAAAAATATAAGAAGGGCCTTGGTGTAACCAGTGCCCCAAAGGGCTGGCAGAACGCCATTGAACCTGTTATTACATTTGTAAGGGATGATGTTGCCAAACCAAACCTGGGTAAAAAATGGCAAAAATACCTTCCTTACTTACTCACTGTTTTCTTTTTTATCCTGATCAATAATATTTTCGGGTTGATCCCCGGTTCTGCAAATGTTACCGGAAATACGGCTTTCACTGCTGTTATGGGTATTATTTCAGCTGTGGTGATTTTAGCCAGCACCAACGGTCATTTCTGGGCTCATATTTTATGGCCTCCCGGAGTGCCGTTCCTGGTAAAAGTGATATTGATCCCGGTAGAACTGGCTGGTGTTTTAATCATCAAACCCGCGGCATTGATCATACGTCTTTTCGCCAATATGGTGGCCGGGCATATTATTATATTAAGTTTCATTTCACTGATCTTTATTTTTGGAGCCATGAACAAAGGAGCGGGCTGGGGTTTTTCTCCGGTATCTATCCTGTTTACGGTTTTCATTTATTTTATTGAGATTTTGGTGGCGTTTATCCAGGCCTTTATTTTTACCAATTTAACAGCGGTATTTATCGGCCAGGCATTTGAAGGCGGACATGATGATGACCATGCTCACGACGGGCACGGACATAAGGATCATGCCGTTGCATAATTTGTATTTTATTTTTCACATATAAAACAAGTATCATGACTTTGATGACTTTGTTAGCAGAAGTTGGTTTTTCCCACATGGGTGGTGCGATAGGTGCAGGACTTGCAGCGATCGGAGCCGGTATCGGTATCGGACAGATTGGTAAAGGTGCTGTTGAAGCTATTGCCCGTCAACCGGAAGCATCCAATGACATTCGTGCAAACATGATCCTGACAGCTGCATTTGTTGAGGGTGTTGCCCTTTTCGCAGTAATCGCAGGATTATTGGCTGTATTGAAAGCTTAATTGCACAACATCATTACTGCATCTGAAGCACAGGGCGGAGGATGCAGTAATACTTTTAAAAATATGTTGAATTTTAAATTAAACGCATTGTGCATTCAACATTTATAATATAAAATTCAAAATAATTATTTATGGATCTTTTATTACCACATTTAGGATTAATTGTCTGGACAGTTCTTGCTTTCCTGGTTGTATTATTCATCCTGAAGAAATATGCATGGGGCGCCATCCTGAAAGGACTGAATGACCGGGAAGCCAATATCGCAAACTCCATTGCCACTGCTGATAAGGTGAGGGCTGAAATGGCTAATTTAAAAAGCGAAAATGAAGCGCTGCTGGTTGCTGCCCGTGAAGAAAGGGCTGTGATGCTGAAAGAAGCAAAAGAGATCAGGGATAAAATGATCAATGATGCAAAAGATGATGCCAAAGCTCAGGCAACCAAGATCATTACAGATGCACATGCGTCTATTCACAACCAGAAAATGGCAGCCTTAACTGATATCAAGAATGAAGTGGGTAAAATGGTTATCGAGATCAGTGAGAAGATTTTAAAGAAAGAATTGTCGAATAAAGCAGAGCAGGAAAATTATATAAAGATCCTGGCCGAAGACATGAAGTTGAATTAAGAACAAGCTGCAAGCCGTTAGCTATTAGCAGAAACGATTTACACAAGCTAATGACTAACAGCTAACAACTAAAAGCTATTTATATGAATAATCCAAGATTAGCAGGAAGATACGCAAAGAGTTTACTGGATCTGGCGATTGAACAAAACCAGCTTGACGCAGTATACAATGACATAAAATTCTTACAGGCTATCAATAAAAGCAATCCGGATTTTGTGGCTATGCTGAAAAGTCCGGTGATAAATGCTGATAAAAAGGAAAAGGTTATCCAATCAATCATCAATGGAAGGGTAGCCAATGTAACTACGCTGTTTATCCAGTTGCTGGTTCGTAAAAAAAGGGAAAGTAATTTACCTGAAATAGTAAAGGCATTTAAAGAACAGTACAACAAACTGAAAGATATTCATCATATTAAACTGACCACAGCTTTCCCGTTGAGTGAAACAGCAGAACAAGTAATATTAAGTAAAGTGCGCAGCAATTCGGCTATTCAGAATATAGAACTTGAATCTGTTGTTGATGAAGAGATCATTGGAGGTTTTAAACTGGAAGTAGGCGGTAAACTGGTTGATGCCAGTATTTTAAGCGACCTGAATGATGTGCGCAAGCAGTTTAAGAACAACGAATATATACACCAGTTGCGTTAATTGTTGTAAAAATAATTTTGATGAAGCCCTGCAATTGCGGGGCTTTTTTATGAGTCTATGTGAATTTAATTGCCTTAACTTCCTAGCGCAGGTCTCTGACCTGTGCATCCGTGTTACTTGGAAAAGTGACTGTATGGCAACAGGTTGGAGACCTGCGCCAGAAATAATGATAAAGCCGAAAGGGTTACAGATCTATTTCACCTCCTGCATTTCCACCAGCCGTTTGTAAAACCCGTTTTGATTGATGAGACTGTCGTGCGTTCCCCTTTCAACAATTTCCCCTTTTTGTAAAACGATGATCTCATCGGCATGGCGGATGGTACTCAGCCGGTGTGCAATTACAATAGAAGTACGGTTGTTCATCAGGTTGTTGATGGCATCCTGCACCAGCCTTTCACTTTCTGTATCTAAGGATGAAGTGGCTTCATCGAGGATGAGTATGGGCGGATTTTTAAGTACAGCCCTGGCGATTGTCATGCGCTGGCGTTCACCACCGCTGAGTTTAAGGCCACGGTCGCCGATATTGGTATCATAACCGTTTTCCTTTGTATCTATAAAATTGGCTGCATTGGCAATCCTGGCTGCATTAATTATTTCTTCTTTGGAGGCATTTTCTTTGCCCAGGGCAATGTTGTTTGCAATGCTGTCATTAAAAAGAATCGCTTCCTGTGTAACAATACCCATCTGGTTTCGGATTGAATGCAGGGAATAATTTTTTATGTTCACCCCATCAATGAGTACTTCACCTTCACTGGCATCAATGAACCTTGGTATGAGATCGGCGAGGGTACTTTTCCCGGCGCCACTGCTGCCCACCAGCGCTATCGTCTTCCCTTTACCGATAGTAAGATTGATATTTTTTAAGACCACTTTATCTTCATAAGAAAAACTTACATTTTTTAGTTCAATTGAATGGGTGAATGATGCCAGTACTTTTGCATCCGGGAGTTCTTTAATGCCTACATTTTCGTTGATCAGGTTTTCAATACGTTCTATACTGGCCGCACCTTTCTGTATATTATATGAAGCACTCGATAATGATTTTAAAGGCTGAATAAGCTGTGTGAAAATGGCTATATACGCCAGGAAATCACCGGCATTCAGGGTAAATGATTTATCACCGCTTAACACAAGCCTTCCACCGTACCAGAGTATACACAACACAGCGGTAACCCCCAGGGCTTCCGAGACAGGAGAAGCGAGGTCACGCCTCCTGTTTGCCCTGTTCTTTAAATTGAACATGGTTTCATTTTCCTGCTCAAACTTATTGCGGATCTTTTTTTCAGCATTGAATGCTTTGATGATGCGGATGCCACCGAGTGTTTCTTCAATGGTGGAAAATAAGATACCGTATTGCTGTAAAACCTGTTTGTTTTCTTTTTTCAACGACCTGCCGATCCTGCCCAGGATAAAACCTGCGATGGGTAAAAATATAACAAGGAATAAAGTAAGCTGCGGGCTTAATATCACCATGTATACAAAAAACAAAATGATAGTAATAGGTTCGCGGAATACACTTTCCAGCACACTAACGGTAGATCCTTCTACATCTCCGAGGTCGTTGGAAAGTTTGCTCATGATATCACCCTTTCGTTGTTCGTTGAAATAACCGATCGGCAATTGCAGGATCTTTGCATACATATTGCTGCGCATGTCGTTTAGGATACGGTTACGGATAGGGTTTAAAAAATACATGCTCAGGTAAGCGAAGAGGTTTTTCAGTATGATGGCAATGAAAACCACCACGCATATTAGTATAAGTGCCTTGATATTCCCACCGGGTTCACTGATCAGTTCATAAAGCCATTCCTTGAAATAATTTACCGGGTTTATCCTGCTGAAAAAACCGGTTCCGGTTACAGATTTAAATGCATCACCCTGGTTAAAAATAAGCATGAGGAACGGGCTTAAGAGGCCCAAAGACAACACTCCAAATATGGCCGATAGTATATTGAAACCAAAATAGCTGATAACCAGCCTTGGATAATTTTTTATGTATCGGAAAATGGTACCTAAACTCTTCATGAATGGATGTAAATATTAAAGCTGATAAAACCCTGCAAAGTAAGTATTTTTACAGTGATTAAACGAGAAACCTATGTTGGAAGGTAAAAGACAAAAGCAAGTGGCATCTGTACTGGAAAAGGAAATGAATGATATTTTTCAGCGGCTGGGCCTTTCTATGATGGACGGTGGGATGATCTCCATTTCTTCTGTTAAAATTACACCCGACCTTTTTGATGCCCGGATATACCTGAGTTTCTTTAAAGTTAAAGACCCGGTAGAAGCACTGAAAACGATTAACGACAGGAGTTGGGAAATTAAACGGGAACTAACAGCAAGGGTGAGGCACCAGTTGCGCTCTATGCCCCAGCTCAATTTCTATATTGATGATACACTTGAATATGTTGATAAGATGGAGCAGTTATTCAAGGATATAAAAACGCAGGAAGACAAAAATCAACAAAAACCTTAAACAGGATAATGTACCTCCTTTTTGCCTGGCGATATTTTAAAGGGAAAAAATCTGCCAATGCCATCAATATTATTTCATGGGTTACTACCGGCGTAATTGCATTTGCCACCTGTTGCCAGGTATTGGTATTGAGTGTTTTCAATGGTTTTGAAGACCTGGTAAAATCACTTTATTCATCATTCTATTCCGACCTTAAAGTTGTTCCTGTAAAAGGTAAAACGATCACACTAACCAATGACCAGCTTGCACAGATCAGACAACAGCCGGCTATCCGTAATATCTCTCTGATTGCTGAAGAAAAAGCCTTGTTGAAAAACGGGGATGCACAATCAGTGGTTTATATTAAAGGAGTTGACAGTAATTTTATAAAAGTAAGCGGTGTGCCGGCAAAACTTACAAAAGGAACATTCAATACCGGTACAACCGAAAAACCCGAACTGGTAATTGGTACAGGTGTTCAGTATGCTTCCGGGATAACAGTTACAGAGGCTTTTGCACCAGATCAGCTAACCCTTATTTTACCTAAAAAAAATACAGCAAATGCAGATCCTTTTCAATCGTTGAGTGAAGGTAATGCCACTGCCAGTGCGGTTTTTGCCATACAGGAAGATTTTGATAACAAATATGCTATCAGCAATATTGGTTTTGTAAAACAGCAGATGGGTTTAATGGAAAATGAATACACGGCGCTGGAGATAAAATTGAAAAATATTGATGATACAAAACAGGCCCAGCTTTCATTGCAAACGTTGCTGGGAAGTAAATACCTGGTAAAATCAAAATATGAACAAAACAGTAACCTGTATAATACCATGCGCCTGGAGAAATGGGCGATCTATGCTGTTCTTACACTTATACTCATCATCGCAGCATTTAATATGGTTAGTGCACTTACAATGCTTGTGCTGGAAAAAAAACAGGATATAGCTATTCTTCAAAGTATGGGATCAACAACCGCTATGATAAAAAAGATATTTCTTTCAGAAGGTTTATTGCTGGCAGGTATCGGTGCCTTTGTGGGCATTGGTCTTGCTGTTGTTATAAGTTTGCTACAGGTAAAATTTAAACTGATCAAATTACAGGGCGGAACTTTTTTAATAGATTATTTTCCGGTAAAATTAATTGCCACAGATTTTGTATTGGTTGCAGGTACAGCTATGGCCATTGCTTTGGTTGCCAGTTGGTTCCCTGCATATAAAGCGGCAAAGCAGCGGATGGAGTTAAGGTAAAAATAATTTGAAGATTTGAAGATTTGGTGATGAGTTGATTTGGAAATTAAGATACAAAAATTTGAAGCCCACACATCTTCAAATTTTCAAATTTCCAAATCTTCAAATCAATAATCTCCCAAAGTTTCCGGTAATTGTTCCAGTGCTTTTTTCAATTGTTCATCATTTGGCGCAATACCATGCCATTCATGGCTTCCTTCCATGAAATCAACGCCTTTACCCATTGATGTTTTCATGAGAATAACAACTGGCTTTCCTTTTCCGGTCAATGATTTTGCTTTTTCCAGTCCGGCTACCACTGCATCCATATCGTTTCCGTCCATTTCCATCACGTCCCATCCGAAAGCTTCAAATTTTGCATGCAGGTTACCCAGGTTCATAACTTTATCGGTAGGGCCGTCAATCTGTTGCCCATTATAATCAATGGTAGCAATCAAATTATCAATTTTTTTATGAGCTGCAAACATAATGGCTTCCCAGTTCTGTCCTTCATCCAGTTCGCCATCACCATGTAAAGAATAAACGATCCGGTTGTCATTATTGAGTTTTTTAGTAATAGCAGCGCCTATGGCAACACTCATTCCTTGTCCCAAAGAACCACTTGCGATCCTTACACCAGGCAGTTCTTCATGGGTGGTAGGATGGCCTTGCAGCCGGGTATTTATTTTTCTGAACGTAGATAATTCTGCTATGGGGAAATAACCACTCCTGGCAAGTGCACTATAGAATAATGGTGAAATATGGCCATTGCTCAGGAAAAACAGGTCTTCATCCCTGCCATCCATTGTAAAATCGGGATTGTGTTTCATCACTTTAAAATACAATGCAGTCAGGAAATCTGCACATCCAAGTGAGCCACCCGGATGCCCGCTTTGAACGGCATGAACCATTCTTACAATATCTCTCCTTATTTGTGTGGCAATATCTTTTAGCTCACTCATATTAAATAAATTATGATTGATAACAGTGTTTAATTTGGCTGCAAACCTACTTAATTCGGTTCATGATAAATAAAAAAACTATTCACTTTCAAACAATAATAAACAGGGGGAAAAGCGTTATATTAATAGCTTTATTTGAAAAAATACCTGTTTTGCCTAAAAATACCCTTTTGTGGGTAATTTTAATAATTGTTGATATTAAAATTCTTTCTGCAAAACATATTTGATACTTTTGTGACAACTGACGTTATAAATCAATTGCATGGATAATATTTTAATTAGTGCAGCCCTATCGTTTCTAATAACGTTTTTCGCCATCCCTGTTATCATCCAGGTTGCAAAAGATAAGAAGCTTTTTGACGAACCCGATGAACGAAAGGTTCATAAAGCTGTAATTCCAACTTTAGGTGGGCTTGGAATTTTTGCAGGTTTTATTGTGGCCACTTTAATGGGAGTTCCGATGGGTGTTACCACTGAATTACAATATATCGCCGCAGCCTGTATAGTTATTTTCTTCCTTGGTATGAAAGATGATATTCTTGTGCTTTCCGCCAGCAAAAAATTCATTGGCCAGTTAATTGCTGCAGGTATATTGATAAAATTTGCTGGTGTTCAGATCACCAGTATGCATGGGTTTTTAGGTATATATG
>JAGPDJ010000363.1 GCA_018057635.1 Ferruginibacter sp.
CGGTTGAAATGATATTATTAACAGGGTAATTAAAATAGCATTTGATCTTACTATTCTGTGAGAAACAATTTTGATATCCATGCAAAAAAACAAAACACATCCCAACAATAAAAATTGCATTGAAATTAAGTGTATTCCTGTTTCCGGATTGTTGCAAAATAAATTATTTATAAATACGAAAGATTTGCCTTTTACAGTTTTAACGCAATTATGCAAACTGTAATTGGAACCGAATTTTTAGTACATATAAAATTAATAAAATAATCGGGATTATATGTCCGGAGAAAGACTTCTGTTGGTATACAATAATATCAGCGGGTATATTTAATTACAGGAAATCAATATAAATATTTTCAATTTCACCAGGTATGAAATTTCAAATAAAATTTGATGATACTTATCATTATTTGCTACAATCACATACTATAATTTTATTATTTCAAAAGCATTATCACTTTTAATCAGGTGACATAAATAAAAATGTACTTACTATTAAATTTTTGGATGTTATTACATGGTCTTTTTGAAAAATATCTACCTGCTTTACTAAAGCTTGCAATTCTTCTCCTGTCTTTATCTATACATCAGTTTACGTGCGCTCAGTTAAACATACCGAATTCACCGGAATTGAAACGACTTTCAAATGCAATACAGATTGAAACAGTATCATCTCATGATACAACAGTTTTTAAACCTGGCACGTTTAAACGCTTTATCGATTTTCTGAAGGAAAGTTACCCACTGGTAAATAAGCATCTGGAGTTAACAATAATAAATAACTATAGCATACTGTATTGCTGGAAAGGTAAAGGCCAATCCGCATTGCCAGGCATGTTCCTGTCACACTATGATGTGGTACCTGTTGAAAGCTGTTCATATAATAAATGGGGAGAGCCGCCATTTAGCGGGCATATAGATGAACAGTATGTATGGGGTCGCGGATCTATTGATAATAAATTCCAGTTAATGGCACTGATGGAAACAATAGAGAATCTTTTATCAGAAAATTATACTCCTCTCCAGACAATATATTTTGCATTTGGACATGATGAAGAAATTGGAGGTACTGAAGGTGCTGCAAAAGTAGCTAAGTATTTTCAATTAAATAATATGCTGTTTGAATTTATTATTGATGAAGGTGGCGCTATTGTTCACAACATGTTCCCCGGTATAAAAAGAGATATTGCCTTTATTGCTACGGGAGAAAAAGGAGACTTAAACGTTGAATTATCGGTTCAGGAAAAAGGTGGTCATTCTTCAGTACCTCAACGGGAAAATGCAATTGACATACTGGCTAATGCAATTTCAAAGATCAAAAAAAAACCAATCCCTGCCCGGTTGCAACATCCTACAGATAAAACACTTGATTCCATTGCTCCTTATTTGGATGGCAAAACGAAATTTGCCATCAGGAATAAATGGTTGTTTAAGAAAAGAATACTAAAATCACTTTCGGGGAATTATGCAACCAATGCAATTATCAGAACAGTAATTACACCAACGATCATTCAAAGTGGCATAAAGGAAAATGCTTTACCAACATTAGCAACTGCTAATTTAAATATTCGTATCCTGCAGGGAAACAACATTGAATATGTATTGAAATACCTGCAAAATACTATAAAGGATACACGTGTTTTCATCAGGATGAAAAATCCTGCTTATAACCCATCACCAATATCCCCTGCTGAAGGAAAATCATGGAATGCACTGTATAAAACGATCCAATCCTATTATCCGGGCATCATTGTTGCACCAATGGTCTCACCGGCAACTACAGATAGCCGTCATTATGCTTCTCTTTGCAAAAATATCTTTCGCTTCACACCCTTTTCAATTACAGCCGAAAATAAAGAATGCGTACATGGCATCAATGAAAAGATTGAAATAAGTGAATACCTGCAAGCCATCAGTTTCTATACTTCACTGATAAAAAATATTGACAGAAGGGAAAACTGAATTAATTAAGCAGTTGATAGAATCTAAATTTTACAGGCAATTTGTTAACCTGTTAGGAAAACAGCCTCTTCACTATGATAATAAATTGCTCCTTATATGACAGTTACCGGAAATAAAACAACAACATGTTCATGCTGTAATAAAAACAATGGAGGCAACCAATAAAACTTTCAATAATTACTATAAGGGTAGCAATACAGTTAAAGATCAGAAAACGATACTTAAAGTTGACAGCATGATCAAAATAAAATAATTGAAAAATTATAATGCGGTTATCCCTTATTTTATGACTTTCATTTATATATCCCCTTACTCTTCCTGATATTCACAGCTACCACTTTGTATTCCGGGCACATGGCTTCACTGTCGCTGATACTGGAAGTAAGGTCATTCATTTTCACATCCGGAAAATGAAAAGTTGAAGACAGCACACCCGCTCTCACCTCACTGGTAATATGTGCTTTTACATCAATTTTTCCGCGGGCAGAGATCACACAAACCATATCGCCGTCTTCTATCAAATGCCCTGAAGCATCAGCGGGATTAATGAGTAACACATCATCGGTTACTATAACGGCATTGCCTGTACGCCGTGTCATGGTACCGCAGTTATAATGTTCCAGTTCACGGTTTGTTGTTAAAATATAAGGGTATTCATTTCCGTTATTAATAATCTCTTCCGATTCTTTAAAGCTGGCCAGTTCAAATTTACCTTTACCTCTTTTAAAGGTTTCCAGGTGCAATATCTCTGTATCAGAGCCATCCGGCAATACAGGCCATTGCTTTCCGTTATCACCCAACTCATTCCATTTAACACCGGCAAAGAATGGTACAATCTTAGATATCTCTTCCAGCATGGTTTTTGGATCATAATCAGGCTGGGCATACCCCATCCTGTTCATTATCTCCACAATGATCTGCCCGTCAGGCTTTGTTCCTTCAATAGGCTCCACTACTTTTTGTACCCGTTGAATCCGCCGTTCCCCGTTAGTAAAAGTTCCGCTCTTTTCCAGGAAAGATGCAGCAGGTAAAACCACATGTGCCATCTTTGCAGTTTCTGTCATAAATATTTCCTGAACGATCAGCAAATCAAGTTTACTCAAAGCACTTTTTACATGTTGGGTATTGGGATCCGTTTGTACATTATCTTCTCCCATCAGCCAAAGAGCTTTTAATTTACCGTTCAATGCTGCATCATACATCTGCGGTATCTTGTACCCAACATGCATTGGTAATTTTGACTGATAAAAATCTTCATATAAATGATGATAC
>JAGPDJ010000364.1 GCA_018057635.1 Ferruginibacter sp.
TTTGACAGCAGATAAGAAATGAGAATCATCTGGCTAAAGAAACCCTCCGGGAGTTTATCTACGTAATAATTTTCCTTATGTAAAACTCCCGGAGGGTTATTCAAATATATTATTCTTTTCCATCAAATAAATTACCCAATCCGCCCAGCACACTTCCTTCTTCCTTACGTTTGTAAGTTCCGTAGGCAACTATCCTTCCTGCTAATCTGCTTATAGGCAATGATTGTATCCACACTTTGCCCGGCCCTTGTAGTTTGGCAAAAAATAAACCTTCGCCACCAAACATAAAATTCTTAATGCCTTTTACAAACTCAATATCAAAATTTACCGTGGGTGTATAACCAACAATGCAACCAGTATCAATTTTTAATATTTCACCGGGTTTCAATTCTCTTTCTATAATATAACCGCCTGCATGAAGAAAGGCCATGCCATCACCTTCTATTTTCTCCATTATAAAACCTTCTCCACCAAAAATACCAACACCGAGCTTTCGCTGAAAGTGTATGCCAACACTTACTCCTTTGGCAGCACATAAAAATGCATCTTTTTGTGCAATGATGGTACCACCTAATTGTTGCAAATCCATCGGTATAATTTTACCTGTGTAGGGTGCAGCAAAACTTATTTTCTTTTTTCCATTCCCCACATTGGTAAAAGCCGTCATAAATAAACTTTCACCCGTTAGCACTCTTTTACCAGCACTCATTAGTTTACCTAAAAATCCGGTGGGTGCTTGTGCCGATCCATCACCAAAAATAGTTTGCATTTCAATACCGTCATCCATCATCATCATAGCTCCACTTTCTGCAATGGCAGTTTCCTGTGGATCCAATTCCACTTCTACAAATTGTAATTCTTCACCATATATCTTATAATCAATTTCATGGTTGTTCCGGTTTGAATTGCCCATAATTATAATTTTTACTAAAGATAATAAACAGATAGGCAGTATGATACAACACTATTGATAAAAGGCGAGGATAAGAGGCCTGTTTTTCTTAAATTGCTGGTTCTACAAAAAACGAATATAATATATGAAACAGAAATTTTTCCTGTTAACCATGCTTACTTCATTTATTGGAGTAATGGTAAACGGACAGACAAAACTTATTGAGAAGGTAACTAAGACCGGGGACGAAATTGTTATCCCGTATGAGAAATACCAACTAGATAATGGTCTTACTTTAATTATACATGAAGACCATAGTGATCCGCTGGTTAGGGTAGATGTAACGTATCATGTTGGTTCTGCCAGAGAAGAGATTGGCAAATCAGGCTTTGCTCACTTTTTCGAGCATATGATGTTTCAAGGAAGTGATAATGTGGGTGATGAACAACATTTTAAAATAGTAACTGAATCGGGAGGTACATTAAATGGTACTACCAACCGTGACCGTACCAACTATTTCGAAACAGTACCTAACAATCAGTTAGAAAAAATGCTGTGGCTGGAAGCTGACCGTATGGGATTTTTATTAGATGCTGTTACACAACAGAAGTTTGAGATACAAAGATCTACTGTAAAAAATGAAAGAGGTCAGAATTATGACAACCGTCCTTATGGTTTGGCCCAGGAAAAATTATCGCAGGCAATGTATCCATATGGTCATCCTTATAGCTGGCTCACCATTGGGTATATAGAAGATTTGAACCGTGGTAACGTAAATGATTTGAAGAATTTCTTCCTTCGCTGGTACGGACCAAACAACGCCACACTTACTGTTGGTGGTGATGTAAATCCTAAAGACGTAGTGAAGCTGGTAGAGAAATATTACGGCCCTATTCCTCGTGGACCGGAAGTAAGCAATATGCCAAAGATGGTTCCTGTATTAAACAAACACCGTTTTGTTTCTTATACAGATAACTATGCAAGAGTGCCGGTAATGCTAAGAGCATATCCAACAGTGCCTAACTATGACAATGATATGGCAGCATTAGATTGCCTTGCAGAAATTCTTGGACAAGGAAATAATTCAATTCTTTATCAGGAACTGGTAAAAAAACAACTTGCATTATCGGCATCAGCCAGTCATTCAAACTCTGAACTGTCTGGTGAGTTTATGTTCCAAATGGTTCCTTATCCTGGAAAGTCATTAGCCTCTATGTATTATTTATTAGATCAGGCATTGGCTGTTTTTGAAAAAAGAGGTGTTACAGACGAAGATATTGCCAAGTTCAAAGGGCAGCAGGAATCACAAGTAATAAACAGCTTACAAAGTGTTTCTGGAAAGGTTGCACAACTGGCCGCCTATAACACATTTGCTGGCACACCGAATATGATTGGTAAAGAGCTGAATATGGTTCGTTCAGTAACAAAAGAAGATGTGATGAGGGTGTATAACAAATACATTAAATACAAACATTGCGTTGTGTTAAGTGTTCTTACAAAAGGTCAGGACAAATTAATTGTAGGAGATAATAACTTCAAAGTAGCTGAAGATGGATACACTGCTCCTGATTATGGATATAACGGACTTACATATACAAAAGCAAAAGATAATTTCGATCGTACCAAACAACCTCCAAGCGGCGCCAACCCGGTAATAAAAGTTCCAGCATTCTGGACCAAAGACCTTGGCAATGGAGTAACAGCTATCGGAACCGATAATACAGAGCTTCCATTGGTAAACTTGTCTATTAAAATTCCTGGCGGGCATTTGATGCAGGCAAATAATATAGACAAAGCTGGCCTCTCTTCTTTTTTCGCTTCGCTGATGAATGATGACACTAAGAAAAGATCATCTGAAGATTTCAGTAAAGAGTTAGAAAAATTAGGCAGTAGCATCAGAGTTTTTAGTGGCATTGATGGCATTAATTTCCAGGTAACTTCTCTGAAAAAAAATCTTGACGCCACATTGTCTTTACTGGAAGAGAGAATGCTGTCTCCAAAATTCACAGAAGATGCGTTCAGCAGAATTAAGCGTCAGTCGTTAGAAAGTTTCAAACAAACAAAATCACAACCTTCTGCCATTGCCACCAATGTGTTTGACAAGTTAAATTATGGCAAGGATAATATTTTAGGCATAAGCCAGCAAGGAACAGAAGAAACAGTAAAGACATTTACGCTGCAAGATGTAGAAAATTATTATACAATTAATATTGGTTCTCAGGGAACAAATGTGGTGGTAGTTGGAGATGTTACGGAAGGAGAAATAGTTCCAAAACTTTCTTTCCTTACTAAGCTGCCAAACAAAAAAGTAGAACTGCCGGTAGTAAAAGCAACA
>JAGPDJ010000365.1 GCA_018057635.1 Ferruginibacter sp.
AGCTGTGGGCACCGGTACTAATTTACAGCAGAATACTGCAGTAGGAAACGATGCACTGAGGGTTACCCGTTATTATG
The DNA here is from genome assembly GCA_018057635.1 of Ferruginibacter sp. Next base: position 78 of record JAGPDJ010000365.1, read on the forward strand.
GAAATACCGCTATTGGCAGCCTCGCTTTACGCAGCGATACATCTGGCCTTTATAATTCCGCCATAGGTTATGAGGCTATGCGCTTAAATCTCTCTGGGACAAATAATACAGCTACGGGGCATCAATCGCTAATGAATAATGGAACAGGAAATAATAATACTGCAATTGGCAGAAATTCATTGCTTGCTAATACCAGTGGCTCAGGTAATACTGCTATTGGTCACAATGCCAATGTTAGCACAGGTGCTTTAACCAATGCCACCGCCGTTGGTGCAAACGCTTTTGTTACAAATAACAACAGTTTGGTTTTAGGAAGTGTTATAGGTGCAAATACTGCAACAGCCAGCACAAATGTAGGCATTGGAACTACCACGCCCAGGGCAAGGTTGCATGTGGTAAAGGATGGTGAAGTAGGCGGAGGCCTTATACAAACTTTTTCCGCAGCAGTAATAGAAAATAATGCCGGTACCAATTATCTGCAAATGCTAAACCCGGTTACCGGTGATGCCGGCCTTATTTCAGGCACCTCGGCAACAACCGTTAGGGGTGGCTTACTTTTTTATGCAGATAGTTCATTAGGATTATTAAGTGGTGGCGGTATTGTAAGAATGTCGGTTGAAAATAATGGATTTGTTGGTGTAAGAACCACGACTGCACTAAGTTATTTTGATGTAAATGGTTCAAGTGCCTTAGCCGGAACCACAACCACAGCTAATCTTACCCTGAATGAAAATCATCATACCGTCGTTATTTTAAATACAACCCTAGTAGGTGCCGGTGATATTACATTGCCCATTGCCACCAGCTGTACCAGGAGGGAATATGTAATTGTAAATCAAACAGCGGTAAACAAAACCATTTCCAGTTATGATAGTTTTACGGGGGCTGCTTCAACCGTTATTCCGGCAACTTCGAGTATTACCCTTCAGTCAATTGGAGGACTTTGGTACCGGACAAGATAAATTAAACCCCCAACTGGCGCAAGTTTTCCGGAGGATCACTTGTGTCATGTTAGGCTTGCAGGTCTTTGATCGGTGTCAGCACTGCAAATGCTCAATTTGGATAAGCCCATAATTATTTTATATTAATAAACAGCACTGCTATATATATAATGTTGTGGTTCAAAATCAATGCCAGCCCTTATAAAGTTTTCATGTAAATAATCCAGCTTTTGCTTAAGCATTTGAGGATTACTTAATTCATAGGTTTTATTTGTAAATAAGATATTTACATGAAAACAATTATGCATGAATAACAACTAATGAAAATTTAGTTTACATTAGATATTATTTAGTTCTAAACCAGTCACAGACTGGCAGTCTTAAAGAGACACAAGTGATCCTTCGGAACACTTACGCCAGATAGGGCCAAATAGGAAGTTATCTGCTGGCAGGAGTTAAATGAGATATACTTACAACCTTAAGTTTCTATATTTCAGGAAAAATGGAAGAACGGCAATTAATATTCCAATAACATCATTTTCTTTGTCCTGAATTACCCAATACCATAAACATTTACAAATGAAAATAATATTATCTGCCATCTGCTCTCTTTTATTCATCTCCTGCAATCAACCCGAAAAGCTGAAAGAGTCATCAAATATCAATGAACTTGCAAGTGAATATGTTAAACTCGGTTTGGAAATTGGTATATATGATCCTGATTTTGTAGATGCATATTATGGCCCGGATTCGTTGAAGCCAACGACTGCTAAACTGTCTGTATTTCCAAAAGACAGCCTGTTGGCTGCAGTTGACAAACTGATCAGTGATTTACATCAACTCGAATTAATAGTTAGTGATAACAATGTTGCAAGGCGTGCCAACTGGATATCAAAGCAGTTGATCGCATTTAATCGGAGAATCAAAATATTCTCCGGCCAAACTGCCACTTTTGATGAAGAATCCAAAGACCTGTTTGGTGTAGTTGCTCCAATTTATGACGAGAACCATTTTAAAAATTTAGTTGCTGAACTCGACAGTATTTTGCCCGGGAAAGGGAGCCTGGCTGACCGGTTTCAGCAAATGGCCAACAGGTTTGTAATTCCTTCTAATAAACTGGATACTGTTTTTAAAACAGCCATTGCGGAAGCACGTAAACGCACACTCGAACATTATCCCTTACCAGCAGATGAGCATTTTTCCCTGGAGTTTGTAAAAGATAAGCCATGGAGCGGGTACAACTGGTACAAAGGCGGTTTCAACAGCCTGAAACAAATAAATACCGACCTGCAGATTTTTATTGAAAGGGCCATTGATGTGGCTTCACATGAAAGTTACCCGGGCCACCATGTGTATAATATGTTGTTGGAAAAAAATCTTTACAGGGAAAAGGGTTGGGTGGAAATTTCACTGTATCCGCTATTTAGCCCACAGTCACTGATAGCTGAAGGAAGTGCGAATTTTGGAATAGAAGTTGTATTCCCGGGAAATGAGAAGAATCAATTTGCAAAAGAGGTATTGCTGCCGCTTGCCGGGCTGGATACAACCGGGCTGGATGCATATTTTAAAGCACTGGCACTGAAAGGTTCATTGAATTATGTAAGGAATGAAGCTGCACGCGGCCTGATTAACGGAACCATGAATGAGCAGGAAGCCTTGCGCTGGCTGATGGAGTATGGATTGTATAACAAAGAGACGGCTTTAAAATCTATTAGCTTTATTAAAAAATACCGGAGCTATGTGATCAACTATAATTACGGAAAGGAACTGGTAAAAAATTATATTGAATCAAATGGAGGTACCGTAACTGATAAGGATAAACGCTGGAGTTTGTTCGCTGAATTATTAAGCAATGAAGTAATTATTGATAGCCTTATTAAAAAATAAGTATACCCGGCTAAGCAACATATTCAATGAAACGGAAGAATGTATTGGGTTAGTTTTTTAGTGCTGCGAGTGATAAAATACAAGGAATTATTCAAGACCGGTCAGGCATTACTGGTAAAGTTTAATGATAACCATTTTTGTAATTCACCTGATTTTTTGATTATTCCTATTCCCGGATTCCTGAAATAACATTAATAGTAAGCGCAATGATCAGTGTATTGAAAAAGAATGAAATCATTGCATGTAAAAGTGATAATCTTCTTAATTTTCTTGCAGATATCTCTACATCTGAAACCTGGAAAGTCATACCAA
>JAGPDJ010000366.1 GCA_018057635.1 Ferruginibacter sp.
GCGTTTTTTGCAGCGACTTTAGTCCTTTTACGGGTGCATGTATGCAGCGTTCAGCTCCTGATTTTTTCTTTATTTTAAATTCAGCATACCGCTTTCTTCCAAGTTTTGGGTTGGCATACCAAGTGAGCTGTTTTAATTCAAATGGAACAGTCTTATCTCCATAGACCAGTGGTTTCGCTTCATTCAATACATGAAGCAAATCTTCCTTGGACTGCATTTTTTCAAAGGCAGTTCTGATATGGTCAATATGTGTTTGTTCTAGTTTCATAATCTTATAAAAAGTTCAATGAAGCTTGCTGCGTTATTCTTTGTTTATGAACTCAACTTATATCTAAATAATATAAATAACAATATTTCAACAGTACTATTAGCTAACAGTTTAAAGAACCGTGTAGCCAACAATAACCAAGAAACATTCATCCCCCAATAAATCGAGGAACACCAACCGATCTGAAACCGCCTTGCAGTGGCTTCCAGTTGGCACAAATCAATATCGTGCAGCAAGCTATCAAAGAACAATGTGCAAAGTAAATTTCAACTGTGCAGTGCAACTGCACAAAAGTAATTATTTTCTATTAACTTTGGTCTTTGTAAAACGCAGATAATAAAAAACAAATAGAACTATCAAGAATGCAGTGTAGCTGCACAGCATAAAGGTTAAGAATATGGCAACTAATAAAAATGCCCTTTTACGCTATAAAGTACTGGATAACTGTTTCAGAAATTCGGGCAAAAGGTATTTCATTGATGACCTGATTGCTGAATGTGAAAGTGTTTTAGTTGAAATAGACCCTAAATCAAATGGAATAAGCCGGAGGCAAATATTTGAAGATATAGCTTTTATGGAAAGCAAGGAAGGGTGGAGCATAGAACTTGACAAGCTTCGAGATGGGAAAAAGGTTTATTACCGATATGCTGACATGTCTTTTTCCATAAACAATATGCCGTTGAATGAAGTTGAAATCAATCAATTAAAGGCTGCAGTGCACATTCTTTCACAGTTTAAGGGTATGCCACAATTTGAGTGGGTGAACGAACTTGTACCTAAACTTCAACAAGGCATTGCAACGGATGAGGCATCTGCTACTATTATGGAGTTTGACAGCAACCAATATTTAAAAGGTATTGAGCACCTGGGGCCATTACATAATGCTATCTTCTATAAAAAGGTGCTTACCATCAGTTATCAGCCTTTTGAAAATGATGTTCCTTTTGATGTTGTAATCCATCCTTACTTTTTGAAGCAGTACAATAATCGATGGTTTTTATTTGGCTATAATCCTGAAAAGGAAAAGTACGATTGGAATCTTGCTATCGACCGCATTATTTCAATAAAGGAAACAAAAGGGAAGTACCAGAAAAACAATAAGATAGACTGGCAGGAATATTTTGAAGATATTATCGGAGTTACCAAACCAGTTGATGCCGAGCCTGAAAAAGTGGTTTTGCACTTTAAAGGCAGGACCGGAAACTATATGGAAAACAAGCCGCTTCACGGCTCACAAAAACCAAAATGGATTGACGACAATACGCTTGAGGTAACACTTGATATTATCATTAACTATGAGCTGGAAAGGTTAATTCTTTCCTATGCAGATAGTGTTTCCGTTATTCAGCCATTGAGCCTTGCCGAGGCGATAAAAAATAGGCTGGAGGAGGCGTTGAATCAGTATAAGTGATTAATTATAAAAACCAAAGGCTTTCCTGCCCGAAGGGTGATAGTTTTTCATGCTGAAAGTAGGGGTAGATTTCTGCCACCATTTCAGGGTATTTAATGGTAACCGGTAAGCTCTGTTGATTGGTGCTTTTCCAATACATTCTGCTGAACTGATAAACCTGATCTATTAATTGCTCCACCAAATTCATATCCTCCAACATGCCTTCAACCGTGCATGACAGGGCTATCTTCACCGGAAAATGATATTCCTTTTGTGCCGGCTTGGCTGCTGCATCGTAACGGGTATTATTGAATAACAGGTATTCCGATTTGCCCACTTTCAGTATTGTGCCACTATACGGCATCAGGTTTTCACTATCCTTTAAATCAAACCCTATGAGTTCTTTGCTTTCCGTTTTATTGATGGTAACGACAATTACAGGAATGTTTAAGCCCAATGTGTGTAGGGTCTTCAGGATGGGTTCTAATTCCTTTTTACCAATGTCTTTATAGAAATGAATAATGAGCCTCGAAGCGGTGTAATTGACTGCAATGAACTTAGCCACTGCCTCCCTGATAGAACCTGCAAGACTTGTGGTATCATGTCCTTTAAAACAGTCAAAGCCTTTGAATATACCTTCGTTATTGAAACAGAAAGCTGAACCTACAAATCTTGATTTGCTGGTAACAGAATAAAATGCTCCTACACCCACAATCAATTCATTGTTTGTTGGACGGTTAAGCCTCCACGGAACACCGCCCAGCTTTGCCAGCATGGCAATTTCGATGTGAGGTAAAAAGGTATTGAAAAATGAATTAGGCTTTCCGTTTTTATACAGGTGTTCACTTTTAATTACCTGCGAAAGCACTCCTTCATACAGCAGGATTTCTTTGATTTTGTAATAGATGTTCTTTCTTGTTTCGTCTTTCTCCAATTTGGGCACAGGGTTGACAAATAAAGCCATGTACTGTGTATCAGGAAGCCACTCTGCATTTTTAACGGCATTCTTAATTGTAGCCACTGCGTTTTCTACTGTATCAAATTCAACATTCTTTGAAATATCTAACTCAAATGGAACTTTGATGTAATCCTGCATTTTAGGGAAAGGGAACCGGTCATCTTTATAGCCACTATGCAGGTAGCGGTATAATTCTGTAACAGCGGTTGCCTTATCGGCAGCCTGGTATATGAAAAAGAATTTAAAGTTGCTGGGCTTTTTAGGTAACTGATAAGGACCTTTGGATTTAAAATCTTTCTTTGGCTCTTTGCCTGTTTTGCCGCCAGCATACAGCAAATCGTTGGATGTTGAATTAATCACCCTGAACTGGTCAGCTTTGGGTTTATAAAAACCTTCATCCGTTATGGGTATGATGCTGCGGAAAGCATCGTTGTTTAAATACTTGCTGTAAAAATCTTGCAGAAAACCGAGGTACTTTGGATAACGGTTTTTTAAGTCCGGCACATCAAAGGCTATTTCCAAATGTGGCTTGAGTTCATTACTCAGTATTGGATAACAATTCTGCGGCTGGTTGATTACTTCTGCCG
>JAGPDJ010000367.1 GCA_018057635.1 Ferruginibacter sp.
GGATCATACGGGATATATATTTTGTTGATGCAAAAGGATACAATAAGATAATGGGTATCCCAATTACAAAAGGAGAGTTGATAGAAACGATCAAAAAAATGCTTTCTTAATAATTTTAGAACACTAGAAAATAAAAAACGCCGCTTTGTTGAAGAGCGGCGTTTTTATTGCAATTAAAATTATTTTATTACCTGATCTTTTGTCTGCCAATTGTCAGGCTTAATTTCAGGTTGATGCTGAAGAAAGAATCTTTTTGTTTGGGGCTGCCACGTTTACCGCCCGGGCCGGTAACTTTTGTAATCTGCCTGTCACTTAGTATCAAAGCATTGGCTAGTTTAGAACCTGTAAAGTAATTTGAATACAGGGTAGGGTCAACATAAGTTGTGCTCATGTCATCCAGGTAATCAGTTTGTAAAACACGGTAAACAAATTCACCCCTTAAATTCACCATACGTGATAATTCATATTTTATACCAAGGCCAACAGGAATGCTCAATTGCTGAAGTTTATAAACTTTTCTATCCGGGTATTCTTTAAATCCCTGCCCTTCGGTACTTAATGGTTGCAGATCGATCCATTTTCCATTTAATTCAGTTTGCGGATTGAAAGTATAATACCCAACGCCTGCAAGTAAATATGGAGATAACTTTGGCGGATCTGATTCACGTTCCATATAATCGATAAAGATAAAAAGCGGATGCAATTCAGTAACCAAAGAAATTTCAGTGATCTTGCTCCTGAAACTGGTATTCCTGTTATATCGCTGAAATGCTATATCCTTAGGATCCACATCTTTCAAAACGTTATCATTGGCTGATATTTGTCCAAAGGTTCCTTCAAGCCTGAGTGCAACTGCATTCTTGTACATTGCATTGATGAAAATACCTCCTGCAAAACTTGTAGCTCCCAGGTTCAGGTCCTTTACAAACCTTTTTCCAACGCCTTTTGCACCTCCGATATCTGTAAAACAATTCATGGCCCCTAATGAAGCGCCAACTTCAAATAAGAATGGTGAATCATAATAATCATCATCATAAAAATAATATTGTGCACTTGCATTTTTTGAATGCGTTATGAACAATAAACAAAAGCTTATCAGGTATATTATCCTTTTCATTAAAACAATTAATTTTTTGTAAGCAATTATTTCAGCCTATGAAATTACAATTTATACAAAGAAAACGAATATTTCTTGAATTTATTAGATAGATTTTTTACTATTATAATATTTACAGGCAGGTTTTAGAAAACAAATGCTGCATTTAGGTGATCGGGCTACACAAATATACCTTCCATGTAATATGAGCCAGTGATGCGCTTTATGTATCAAAGCCGGTGGAATATGTTTAATAAGCTGTTTTTCTGCTGCAATTGGTGTTTTTGCTGCGGTAGTAAGACCAATTCTGGCACTAACCCGAAACACATGTGTGTCAACAGCCATATTGGGTTGTTGATCAATTACTGAGGTGATTACATTGGCAGTTTTACGGCCAACACCAGGTAATTGTGTTAACTCATTGACAGTCATGGGTACTTTACCATCAAATTTTGATTCCAGCAATTTTGCCATTCCAATCAGGTGCTTTGTTTTATTATTTGGATACGATATGCTTTTAACTAAGGGAAAAAGATCATTTATGCCTGCTTCACTCATTGTTTTTGCATCTGGATATTTTTCAAAAATAGCTGGAGTAGTAAGGTTTACCCGCTTATCTGTACATTGAGCTGATAGAATAACTGCAACCAGCAGTTGAAATGGGTTATCGTATAAAAGCTCCGTTTCTGCATTGGGTGCATATTGCTGAAAATGATCAATAATAAATTGATAACGCTCTTTTTTGGTCATAAAAAAACCGTTTCTTTTAAGAAACGGGATGAAATTACATAATTGCCAGTGTATTAAGCGGGGTGAGTTAACTCTTCCACTGCTTTTTCGGCATAATTTAAGATGTTGTCGATGGTTTGTTTCCGGGGAGAAAGCTTGAAGGCATCAAGTCTTTTGGAACCTGCTGCAATCACTTCAAATTTTTCACGTAAACTCCAGTCAGATTCCAGCGCTGCTTTTATAGCGGCTGTTTTTTCAGTGGAAGTCTCTTTGTACAAATATTGTAACAGATCATCCGGTGTAAAGCTGTGCATAGGCATGTTGTAGCTAGTTTGAAATTAAATTTAAATCATTATCCGCATATTAAACGCCTTACTGTTCCGTATATTGTGTTTTAGCGTATTTTTTCTTTTTTTTATGGGGTATTTACTATGTAAAGGTCTTCATTGTCTTTTTTCATCAGGTATTTTTCCCTTGCATATTTCTCGATGGTTTCAGCGCTGGTTTTTAAAAGATCAAGCTCTTTGCGTGTTTCAGCTATCTTTTGCGTTAAATGCTGTTCGCTTTTTTGCAATTCTTTCAGTTTGTCTTTTCTGCTTCTGATCAATGACCAATCTTTCATATCAAAAAATAACATCCAGACAAGAAAAAATGCAGCGGCAATGAAATATTTGTTTTTAACAAATGAAAAGACGCCTTTGAAAATATTCATGAATGATGTTTTGTTGACACAAAGTACAAAATTACGTTTTAAAACGATTCACTTATTTACAGGCATATATTAAAAATTTGGCTGCTCACTTAACTATGTTACATAAAAAAGGGCAGCAATTAGCCGCCCTTTTAAAATTTTAAAGTTTCTATTTACTGTATGATCAGTTTATTAATTGATGTTGAACCAGGTGTGATAACCTGTAATATATAAATTCCGGTTGCAAGGCCTTCTAATTTTAATGTGGCAGGAGCTGCTGTTACATTTAATTGTTTCCAGCTCTTTACAGTCTGCCCTGCAGTATTGATCAGTTTAACATCAGATAATCCGGAAGTTCCGGAAACAAATATCCTTACCTGGTCTTTTGCAGGATTTGGGCTAACAGAAACTTCAATGTTGGAAGATTTTATTTTAGCCTGCCTGATTGCAGATAATTTTTCTCTTTGATCTAAATCAGTTTGGCGCAACCTGTAATGATAAACAATATTCGGTTGTACAAAATTATCTGTATAACTGTAGTTGGTAACCTGGTTACTGTTTAATTTTCCATCCATCCAGCCGATCTTTTCAAAATCAATACCGTTCAGGCTTCTTTCAATTACAAAACCTTTGTTATTGATCTCTGTAGCAGTACTCCAGTTTAGCAAAATATTTTTTCCAT
>JAGPDJ010000368.1 GCA_018057635.1 Ferruginibacter sp.
GGTGATAGAACCGCTTGCACTATCCCCTTCCGTTATGAAGATGGTACTCTCTTTCTGCTTTTCTACAATATTGTCTTTGTCTTTACCGGTTGGTTCATCATTGTAATGAAACTTGCAGTCTCGGAGTTTTTTATTGTGGAGGTTGGCCTTTTTGGCTCGTTCATTGGCCAGTTTTTTAATGCCGGCCATATCCTTTCGCTCACGTTCGTTCTGCTCAATGCGGCGTTTTAATGCTTCGGCAGTGGCAGCATTGCGGTGCAGGAAATTATCCAGTTCCTTTGCCAGGAAATCTCCGATGAATGATTTCATGCTCTGCCCGCCTTCAGCCACATGCTGCGAGCCCAGTTTGGTCTTGGTCTGGCTCTCAAAAACCGGTTCCTGAACCCTTACGGAAATGGCTGCGCATATACTTCCCCGTATGTCGGCCGCGTCGTAATCTTTTTTATAAAAATCGCGGATCGTTTTAACATAAGCTTCGCGAAAAGCAGCCAGGTGTGTACCGCCCTGGGTGGTGAACTGGCCGTTCACAAAGCTGTAATATTCTTCGCCGTAACTGTTTTCATGGGTAAGGGCCATTTCAATATCGTCGCCCTGCAGGTGAATGATGGGATACCTTATTTCATCTTCATTGGTTTTCCGCTGCAGCAGGTCGAGCAGGCCATTCTTGCTGATGTACCGTTTGTTGTTGAGGTTCATCACCAGCCCGGCGTTGAGGTAACAATAGTTCCAGAACTGGTTATCGAGGTATTCCTGTACAAAATGGAAGTTCTTAAACACCGATTCATCGGGAATGAAAGTGATAAATGTGCCATTCTCCTCTTTGGTAGGAATTTCTTTGGATTCCTTTTTGAGCACACCTTTTTCAAATTCGGCAAATTTCTCTTTGCCTTCGCGGTAAGAAGACACTTTAAAGTAATCGCTGAGAGCATTTACTGCCTTTGTACCCACTCCGTTGAGGCCCACACTTTTTTGAAAAGCCTTGCTGTCGTATTTGGCGCCTGTGTTTATCTTGCTCACCACGTCCACTACTTTTCCCAGCGGAATGCCACGGCCATAATCCCGTACGGTGATGGTTTTGCCAGAAATATTCACATCCACGTGTTTGCCGTAGCCCATGGTATGTTCATCAATACAGTTGTCTATTACTTCTTTGAGGAGCACGTAAATACCATCGTCCGGACTGCTGCCGTCACCCAGTTTTCCGATATACATACCGGGCCGTAGACGGATATGTTCTTTCCAGTCGAGGCTGCGGATACTGTCTTCAGTATAATTAAAGAGGTCTTTTTCTGCCATGTTTACTTTTCTAATTTGCTTTGCTGGAGTGGCCGGGTGATATGGATTTTTTAGCGGGCATACCTGCAGATCCCAACATCGTTGTGTCACTCACTTGTACTGATTCAGCCAAATTCAGCTTTTTTCAGTGCTGCGAATATAAATGAATGCGCCCATTATCAACTTTACCCATTTATCCACATGTTTTTGAAAATGTGTGTAAGTGGGGATAGTTGCTGGTTTTTGATTTAAAATGAGCCTCTTGAGGGCACCGTAAATCCCCGACGGCCCTGGCTCGTATAATAGGAACCTTTAAAGTATGGCTGAATAAATCATTAGAAGTTTTATTTACAGATAAAGAAGTAAAAGATCATTCATGTAAATACTAAGGTTGATTACTGTATGGTAAACCCATTTAAAAAACCTTATTAATACGTTGTTTATGGAAGGAATAAATAATTAGCTTAGATTTTTAGGAGATTGTTAGTTATGGCAATATATTGGGGGCAATGTGGATTGACGAAAAAAAAATGATTAATTTGCGGCAAACGACGAGTTGGTGGCAAAATTTTGAGCACTCTAATAAGTAGTTACAGTGGACAAAGAACTTAAAAATAAAAACGTTCGATCTTATTTAGCAAGACCATGGCTTTTCGAATCACTTTTTTTCTTCCTTGTCTTATGGCAAGAATCATTCCGATTGAGTTCAAGGACTTCACATAAAATATTACCAATTAGTTCAACACTTCAAAAATACTACTATTATAATTTTGGAGACTTTGTTAATGGTTACATAATAGCATTTATCATAGATGGGATTATCAATTTGACACTTCTAAAAACTGGTACTTCTTATAAGATTTCAAGCTTTCAAATTACAAAAAGAAAAAATGCATTTTTAGCAACCGGTTTTTCAATAACTGTTGTTGTGATTTTCGAACTAACTCAATCAACTACTACAACTTCAGATATCAATGACATACCTGCAGGAATTTTTGGTGCATTGTTGTACTACTTAATAAGGTTATTTGCATTATTCCTGAAGTCACAATATGACAATAAATAGAGTAATTCTGCCACCAACAGCAGCATTGCCGCAAGCCATGTCTGAATCAGTTATTTCCAGCATTAATCCTCTACCCTTCTTCTGACTCGGCTTGACAGATCTATAATTAGCTTTAGTAGTTTAATTTAAAATTCGCATCTGTAATCAGCATCGGCACCGCGCCGACACAGCAACAATACCGGGTCTTCGGCTATGCCGGCTCGTTAAGTGCCATTTCAGGAAACGGATATTTATTTGAAGGATATAAAAAAAGTATTAAAGAATTCTTCGAACTCTAAAACGGCAAAGTAAATTGTGGCTTATTGATTGATTTTGAGATTCTATCAATACAGATGTAAAATTACCTGCAATAAATTCACCTACGGCTCCATATTCTGTTATGCTAACATTTGATGTACCAATCAAAGCATTATTAATACCCAAAACAGATGTTGTCCCAAAATAGGTTAATGGTTGTTGCCTGTTAACTCCAATATTAAATTTTGAAAAACTGAGAGCGGTATAATTGCCATCTTGCCCATGGCATCCAATTTTTATATAAGAATTAAATGGGGCCGATTCAAGAGACAAGTTAATTTGTTTTAAAGTATCGGATGGAACATTATAAGAATAACTAACAGCATCAATAGTATATTCAATAAATTCTTCTGGGCCAGACGGCTTTTCGGTTGTATCTTTTTTACAAGAAACGAAAAAACAAAGTAAAAAAATACATGTGACACATTGATATAATTTGCTTTTTTTAGTTTTCATAACCAGATTTTATTAGGGTGTCTCAAGTATTTAACGAAGTTTCACTCAATGAAGTATTTCTTATTGTAAGATAGACTTTATTTTAAGAAAAATGGAATAG
>JAGPDJ010000045.1:0-7056 GCA_018057635.1 Ferruginibacter sp.
ATATTAAGATGGGCGCCGGTACAAAACTTCCGCACAATGTAATGGGGTTGTTTGGTGTGGCCAACAGCAGCGATGGCGACCTGAGGCCCGGACTACCCTGGCAAATGATAGAAGTGCACGACCCGGTGCGTTTACTCGTTATCGTTGAACACAAACCAGATATTGTTTTAAAGGCCATACAGTCTAGCCCGGAAGTATTTGAATGGTATGCAAATGAATGGGTACACATTGTTTCCCTGCATCCGGAAGAAAAACAATTCTATTATTTTAAAAACGGAGCCTTTGTAAAATATGTTCCTGTTACCGAAGCCGGAGCAATAAAAACGATTCACAATATGGAGGAGTTTATTGAAGGTGCCAGGGAAATGGAAACAAATCATATTGTTCACGCTACGGAAGAAAATCTGCCGGTGTATTTGCTGGATTGAAAAAAACAGAAAAAAATTAAATGAATCAATTACTTATTTTATTTATTGCAATTCCGCTGCTGTCTTTTTTTGCCTCACTGCTCTGGCAGAATAAAAGAGAAAAGGCTATAGGTAAAATCGTACGGGTTGCAAAAGTGTCAAATATTTTAATAGCCGTTTCAATTTTTGCATGGTGGGTTTCAAATGGCCTTGAACCTATCAGCTATAAAATGACTCCGTTGTACGAAACAAATCATTTTGTTTTTGCCATACAACTGTATTATGATGAAATAACTGCTGTGTTCAGTATTGTAGGTGCTTTGTTGTTCTTCCTGGTAGCTACATTCAGCAAATACTATATGCACCGCGATGAAGGATACAAAAGGTTTTTCAATACCATTCTTTTATTTGCAACGGCCTATAATTTTATTATACTTGCCGGCAATTTTGAAACATTGTTCATTGGGTGGGAAATAAAAGGAATTTGTTCATTCATACTAATTACATTTTACCGTAACCGTTATTTACCGGTAAAAAACGCTTTCAAAGCTGTTTCCAATTACCGTATCAGTGATGTGGCGCTGATGCTAGCCATGTGGATGATGCATCACCTTACACACCGGAATATCAGTTTTTCTGAACTGGGTGAAGCAAAAGACATTGCTGCTGCTGCCGGGCAAACCGGCACCGCTATTTTTATAGTATGTATGATCATCTTGCCGGCAGCTATTAAATCTGCACAGTTTCCATTTACAACCTGGCTGCCCAGGGCCATGGAAGGACCCACTGCTTCTTCAGCTATTTTTTATGGCTCTGTAAGTGTGCACATCGGTGTTTTTTTATTGCTGCGTACACATCCTTTCTGGGAAGATATGTTATGGGCTAAGATTGCCATCATTTGTATTGGTGCTTTAACAGCAATAATAGCAACGATGATCGCCAGGGTGCAGCCTACCGTTAAAACACAGATCGCTTATTCATCTGCTGCACAAATTGGATTGATGTTCATTGAAGTGGCATTGGGTTTTCACTGGCTGGTGCTGATACATTTTGCCGGAAATGCCTTTTTAAGAACATACCAGCTATTGGTTTCTCCTTCGGTTTTAAACTACCTGGTACACCACCAGTATTTTCATTATGTGCTGCCAAAACAAAAGGTAATATCAAAAATAAAAGCCTCCTTTTATATGCTTGGTATTAAAGAATGGAATTTAGATAGCATGATGTTTACATACCTGTGGAGCCCTTTTAAATGGATTGGAAAACAATTCCTGTTCTTAAGATCCAAGGTTATCAGCGGTATATTATTTGTAACTGCAATTGCCGCAGTGATTATCGGGTATACCAACCGGCAAATTGTTTCCGGGACCGGAAGTTCTGTGCCTATAATCTTAATGAGTATAGCATTGCTGGTAATCCTTTTTGCTTTTTCGTACCGGCAATCTGCTATTACAGCATGGATATACCTTTTTACAGGGCACCTGTTCATCATCGCAGCCGTAATCTTCAATACTGCACATATCAATTCAATAGAAATCGTTTTTTACTTCAGCGGAATTTTCCTGGCATTCCTGCTGGGGTTGTATTGCCTGCAAAAAATAAAGGCTGTTGATAATGATATTTCACTGAACAGGTTTCATGGTTATGTATATGAACAGGAAACAACAGGATTTTTATTCCTGGTATCGGCAATGGGTATACTCGGTTTTCCGCTAACCGCAGCATTCATTGGCATTGATGTATTTTTTACTTACGTAAATAGCAACCAGTATGTTTTAATTATGTTGATGGCACTGTGTTTTGTGTTTATTGAGCTGTCGGCCTTTAGAATTTTACTTCGCATATTTATGGGACCACATAAAAAATTGGATCACCCGGTTGCTTTCAGGTCGTCGTAGAATTTTTTTTTGCCGGTGAGGCGGGAAGGATTTTTAATAAATTAAATTAAGATCAGATATTCGTTCCACGGCCGTTACTGATAACCGTTATTAACATTACATCATCTTCAATAATTTTTTGCCGGGAAGGCGGGAGGTCGTTGAGATTAAATTGATATTATATATTCAATCCGCCACAGGCGCTGATAACCTGGCCTGTTATATAATTTCCCATATCGCTTGCAAGAAATAGCGCCACATTAGCAATATCCTGTCCGCTTGCAAACCTACCCAGTGGGATATCTGCTTTATATTTTTCTGCACCCTCGCTATCTTTTAAATAACTGGTCATATCTGTTTCCACAAAACCGGGCGCAATGGCATTGCTCCTGATATTACGGCTTCCCAGTTCTTTGGCAATGCTTTTTGTAAATCCGATGATACCTGCTTTACTGGCAGCATAGCTGCTTTGCCCGGCGTTTCCCATTTCTCCAATCACACTGCTCATGTTTATGATGCTGCCGCTTTTTGCCTTCATCATCGGGCGAATTACCTGCTTGGTCATATTAAATACGCTTTTCAGGTTCACCTGAATCACTTCATCCCATTGTTCTGGCGTCATGCGCAACAATAAATTATCTTTTGATATACCTGCATTGTTCACACAAATATCTACCTGTCCAAAAACAGCCATCACATCATTCACCAATAATTCACAGGCTGCAAAATCGGCGGCATTGCTCTGGTATGCTTTGGCCTTAACACCCAATGAGATCAATTTAGCTTCCAGTGCTGCTGCTTTTTCTTTACTACCCTCACTAATATAGGTAAACGCAATATGGGCTCCGTGCTCTGCAAACTTTAATGCAATAGCTTCGCCAATTCCACGGGCAGCTCCTGTTACAATGGCAACTTTTCCTTCTAATAATTTCATTTGAACGTTTTATAATTATGAGCAAATGTAATAAATCAGCAAAACAATTTGCAGTTCTTTAAGCTTATACAATTACTAAATAAAACAGCCGGTTTACTTCCTTTAGCCTGTTTTAAAAATTTCATTACTCCTTTGCGATGGCCAGAATTTCTTCCAGGATGTTTCTGTCGTTGCTAAGCCTGGGTATTTTGTGTTGTCCGCCAACCTTGTTTTTCGTGTACAGCCATTTTGAAAATGTTCCCTGCGGAAGAGCTTTAACCACCGGCATCCTAAGTGCAATGTCTTTGTGGCGTTTGGCTTCATAATCACTGTTTGCATTTTTCAATGCAGCATCCAGTTCATAAATAAACTCATCCATCTTTCCCGGTGGCGTATCAAATTCAATCAACCATTCATGGGCTCCGTTGCTTTGCGCTGAGAAATAAATTGGCGCTGCAGTATAATCTGAAACTATTGCCCCGGTTTTATGAGATGCTGTTGCAATGGCCCTGTCTGAATTGTCAACAATCACTTCTTCTCCAAAAGCATTCATGTAATGTTTCAGGCGGCCGGTAATTTTAATTTTGTATGGATTAACAGAGGTAAATTTAATGGTATCACCAATAAGGTAACGCCAAAGCCCGCCGGTTGTACTGATAACAAGCGCATAATTTTTATTGAGTACCACGTTGTTTAACCCAACGGTTTGCGGATCTGATTTTCCATATTCTTCCACCGGCATAAATTCATAGAAAACCCCATGTTCGGTAAATAAGGTCATACCGTCATCGTCTGGCTTTTCCTGTGCAGCAAAAAAACCTTCGCTGGCATTATATATTTCCAGGTAATTAACGGGGCCGCCGATAATTTTTTCAAACTGCTCACGATAAGGCACAAACGAAACTCCTCCATTAATATATAGCTCCAGATTTGGCCACACTTCCTTGATGGTTTTTTTTCCTTTTATCTCCAGGATGCGTTTCAGCAACAACAGCGTCCAGGTAGGAACGCCTGCCAGCGATGTTACATTTTCATCTGCTGTGGTAATGGCCAGTTTTTCAATTTTTTCTTCCCATTCATCCAGCAGGGCAATGCTTAATTCGGGTGTACGCAACCAGTGTCCCCAAAAGGGCGAATTCTGCATAAGTACGGCACTCAGGTCGCCACACTGAATTTCCTCACTCAACTGGCTAAGCTGGTGCGAACCACCAACCACGAGGCTTTTACCCGTTAACAGGTCGCTTGAAGGGAAATTATTATAATAGTTGGTAAGCACATCTTTGCTTGCCTGGTAATGATTGTCCTGTAAACTTTCATCACTTACCGGTATGAATTTACTTTTGTCATTTGTTGTTCCGCTGCTTTTGGCAAACCATTTAATCGGTGTATTCCACAGTACATTCTCTTCACCTTCCATCATCCTCAAAATATAAGGCTGCAGATGCTGGTACTCATGTATCGGTACGTGCTGCTTGAATTTTTTAACCGTAAAGAGTGTTGAAAAATTGTATTTTTTGCCAAATACTGTGTATTGTGCCGAAGTTACCAGGTTCTGCAATACTTCCCTTTGCGAAATAACCGGGTGATTGGTCCAGTTTTGTATCCGCCAAAGGCGCATACGTGCCAAACGTGATATTGCGGGGGATAACAATTTCATTTATGGAAAGATAAAAAATATTGAATAGATTATTACTATTAATCTCATTTGCAGAGAAACCAAAGGGGCTAAAAAATACAAACAGGAACTGAGTAAATGCCTGTTGTAATAATTTGTGTAAAAGAATCTTTATTGTGCTGCCTGTTCGTGAAGATAGTCTTTGCGCCTTAGTTCAAAGTTTTTACCAAGGTATAACCTTCTTACTTGTTCATCTCCGGCTAATTCTTCTGCTGTTCCATGTTTAAAAATGGAGCCGTCAATAAGCAGGTAAGCCCGGTCGCAAATAGAAAGTGTTTCATTCACATTGTGATCAGTTATAAGTACCCCGATATTCTTAAACTTTAGTTTGGCAATGATTTCCTGAATATCTTCTACAGCAATTGGATCAACGCCCGCAAAGGGTTCATCCAGGAGAATGAATTTAGGATCTACTGCAAGCGCCCTGGCAATTTCGGTACGCCGTCTTTCACCGCCGCTTAAAGTATCGCCATTGTTTTTTCTTACATGTTGTAACCGGAGTTCGTTTAACAACGATTCCTGTTTTTCTCTCCTGGCTGCTTTACTTAGTTTTGTCATTTCCAAAACTGCCATAATATTGTCTTCTACACTCAGTTTTCTAAATACACTGGCTTCCTGCGGAAGGTATCCGATTCCCATTTGCGCCCGTTTATACATGGGTAATTTTGTAATATTCTCCTCATTTAAAAAAACTTCCCCGGAATCAGGTTTTATTAATCCTACAACCTGGTAAAAGGAAGTTGTTTTTCCGGCACCATTTGGGCCAAGCAGCCCAACAATTTCTCCCTGGCTTACTGTAAAAGACACATTGTTCACTACAGTTCTGCTACCGTAGATTTTTACTAAGTTCTTTGTATGAATGGTAAGGTTCAAATTATAATTTTTACTCATCAAAAATAGTGTAAAAGAATCAATACAAATGTGTACACGAAGAAAGCTGTGTTATAAAATCTATAAAGCCTGGTTGGTTTCTATGCTTAATTATACCCATTAATCTGATGCATTTTACTTACATATTATTGTTATATAAGCACACATGTTTAAGTTTGCAGCAATTTTAGCATCTATGAAAGTGATCGATCACATAAAACAGGCAAAAAACACACTTCTTTCATTTGAGATACTTCCTCCCCTAAAAGGAAAAGGTATACAGTCGCTTTACCAGCATTTAGACCCATTGATGGAATTTAAACCCTCTTTTATCAATGTTACCTATCACAGGAGTGAACATGTTTTTAAGAAAAAAGCAGATGGTACTTTTGAGAAAGTGGTTGTGCGTAAAAGGCCGGGTACAGAATCTATCTGTGCTGCCATTATGAATAAATACAATGTTGATACTGTTCCGCACCTGATCTGTGGCGGATTTGGTGTAAATGAAACTGAAGATGCACTGATAAACCTGAATTACCTGGGAATTGATAATGTGCTTGTATTGAGGGGTGACGCAGCAAAAAATGAAACCTCCTTTGAACCCGAACCAGGCGGACACCAATATGCTATTGACCTGTTGAAACAGGTACGAAACCTTAATTCCGGCATTTACCTGGAAGAAGACCTGAAAAACACCACACAAACTAAATTCTGTATTGGCGTGGCAGGCTACCCGGAAAAACATTTTGAAGCACCTAATATGGACAGCGACCTGAAATATCTTAAAGAAAAAGTTGATGCCGGGGCCGACTATATTGTAACTCAAATGTTCTTCGAAAATGCCAAGTATTTCTCTTTTGTAGATGCCTGCCGGGAGATTGGCATTAACGTTCCAATCATACCAGGACTAAAACCTGTATATACCAGGAAACAAATGACCATGTTGCCTAAAACCTTCCACATTGACCTGCCAACAGACCTTTCAAATGCCATAGCCAAATGTAATACCGACCTGGAGGTTGAAAAAGTTGGTACTGAATGGTTGCTTCAGCAATCAAAGGAGTTAAAAAAGGCAGGTGTGCCCGTTTTGCATTATTATACGCTTGGCCGGTCACAAATTGTAGCCAATGTGGTTAAAGAATTGTAATAATTTGAAGATGAAAGAGGCCTGAATTTTCAAATCTCCAAATTTTCAAATTTTCAAATCAATTAATTAAGTATCTGCTTTACAACCACTTCATTTATTTTAACCGGGTATTTTTTACGCAGCAATTCCAGCCATTGGGTCTCCAGCACATTTTGATAATCATTGAT
>JAGPDJ010000045.1:7156-11112 GCA_018057635.1 Ferruginibacter sp.
AATTTTCAAATTTTCAAATCAATTAATTAAGTATCTGCTTTACAACCACTTCATTTATTTTAACCGGGTATTTTTTACGCAGCAATTCCAGCCATTGGGTCTCCAGCACATTTTGATAATCATTGATCACAAGCCCCCTGGCTTCTTCAAAACTGCGTTGTTGACCGGCCGGATATACTGTAATGTATTTTACAAAAGTAGCAGTACCATCTGCGTTTTTTAACAAGGATGAATAAGAATTATTAACTGGATTTATACCTGATGCCGGATCTGTTATCTGTGTCATTTCATACCGGCCGCTGTCGGCTTGTACAGACCCATCTGCGTTTTCTGTAATGGCTTTCCATGAGTTTCCTTTTTTAATGGATTCAAGGGTTTCTTTAGCCAGTTTTTCATTGGCGCAACTGAAGATGATCACATCTGCACTGGCAGCCCATTTGTATGTTGATTTACGGGAATTATATAATTCCTTTAACCCGTTTGTGTCGGATGATGCTTTACTCCAAACGTTGCGTTCCATTATTTCAAAAAGCATATTCCCTTCTTTGAATTCTTTCATCTGGTAGCGAAAATCTTCATTGTAATCTTCCAGGTGTTTTTTGTAATATTCCAATGAAGAATAGGTTACAAACCTGTTCCACATTGCAGCATTGGATTCTCCCTTGTATTGCTCCGGGCTGGATTTATATTCTCTTACATACTTAAGCCAATCTTTCCCTTTTACTGTACCCTTGCTGAATGTAATGATCGTTTTATTACTCAATGGTAATTTCTCAGGGTCGTTTAGTGAATTGCTGGTAACACTATCAGCATACCTGAACAACTCGGCTTCTTTAACCTGCAACGATTTTTTGTAGCCTGTGAGGCTGATAATCGATTTTGCAAAACTCTCTTTGGCTTCGTTGATTCTTGAATCCTGCATCAGTTTCTGCTTCAGTTCAAACTGCAGGCTGTTGCTTTCCCTGTTATCAGGAGTTGCCGCAAATGCAATTCTTTTTACAATATGAATGCCATAAGCCGTAGCAAAAGGCCGGGTGATCTCATTGTCTGATGTAAGTTTAAATACTTCCTGTTCAAATTCATGCCGATACTTGCCTGTTCCAAATTCCGGCATTTCTCCGCCCTTCATATAAGTAAGCTTGTCATCACTCAGTTCTTTTGCAATCCTGGAGAAATCTGCTCCATTTAACAGGAGATTATATACAGAATCTGCTTTTTTAAGTGTAGCAGTTTTCACATCTTCGCCAGCATCCTGCGGATAAGAAAAAAGTATCTGAGCCACTTTCCATTTTCCGGCACTTTTTCTTTCTTCAGCCAGTTTAAAAACATGCCATGATTTTTTGGAACGGTATACCTTACTTACCTGCCCCGGCTTTAAAGAATAAATAATATTCTCAAATTCATAAGGAACAGAAAATACAGTTATAAAACCAAGATCTCCGAATTTAACAGCATTATTTTCTGCAATCGTTTTATAATTATTATCATTTGAATTCAATGCCGTATAAACTGCTTCTATTTGCCGGTAAGTATTCAGGCTGTCGGTTTTATTAGCCGGAACAGGAATAGAGAAATGCAACACATGCAGGTCTTTCTGACTTCTTATAAAGGCTTCATCCAGTAATTTATTGGTCCCTTTTTCATCACTCATATAGTTTTCCTCAACCTGCTGGCGGAAATTGGTAATATCATATTGAATCTGCGGAAGGGTATCGAGGCGTAATTCTTCTGCGGCTTTTACCTTCAGCTTAAAATTACTGTACAGGTCAAGGTATTCCCTGAGTGAACTTTCTTTATCTGTTACCGGGCTGTTGTTTTTATTATATGCTCTTAAAAATTCATCTTTACTAACCGCATGGGGCCCGTATGTAAAAACCGTTTGTGAAAAAACCGCTGCATGGCTACATGCCAATGCAATCAACAGGTAAATCTTCTTCATTCAATAATTATTTATTGGGTTGTTTTTTTTCTGCACTTATTTTTACCTGCAGCAGGTCATGCAATTGTTTCCAGGTAAGTTTTTTACCAATGATCCTTTTTTCACTATCCAGTAAATATAGTGTGGGCGTACTTATTACATCATATAATTGTTTATACCCTGGTTTTTGTGAAGCTGTAATAGCTTCTCCCATTTCTTTGGTTTGATAAACATGCACCCAGTCGGCAATATGATGTTCATTGATGTATTTTAACCATTCGGGTTTTTGGTCTTCTGCCAATACCGCATAGATCTTTACATTGCTTGCCTTCCAGGAAGCCCGGTAAACTGAGTCTATCCGTGGTAATTCTTCTTTACAATGTCCGCAGGTTGGGTCCCAGAAAACTACCACAGTATAAGGTGCTTTTACATTATATAAAGGAGCTAACCTTCCTGCAGTATCAAGCATTTCCAGGTTTGCCGCTTTTTCACCTATCAGGTTCGACATCTGCATATAAGCACGCCGGGTAATGGTTTCCATCTGTTTTTCATTCAACCAGCTGCTTAATCCTTTGCTGTGGTATTTGTTAAAAAGGTGCACAAATACTGCATCCTGTCCCATATACTTTGGGTTTATGTATTCATCGGTAAGCCAGTTTAGCATGAACTTATACATTTCAGGGGCATTGCGTGCCAGTAAAAGTTTATAATCAATATCCTTGATGATACTGTCTGCCGATTGTGGCATCACTTCGCGGTAATACCTTTCCAGTTTGGGTAAAAAGAACGGTGTGCGTATGATGCGTTCATCCATGAACGTGATACCATCCCAGTAATGTGATTTGTAATAATTGTAATTATCCACCGAATCCTGGTGCGTTACAGGTGCTTTGGAAATATATGGTGATTCTTTCATGGCATTGAGCAATGCTGCCATCATTGATTCAGGCTTGTTTTTTATGATACTGTCCCTGTAACCATTCAATTCTTTATTATACATCGTATAATTTGACTCGTGCTTTACAGAATCTGCCTTAGTAGTAGCTTTGTTATAGGCTTCTTTTTCTATTTGCAATTGTTTTCCCTTAACCGCCACATATTTCTGATATTGCTGAAAAAGTACATGTTCCTTTGAGCCCTTTACAACTATATTGGAAAGGTCATTGATATCTGCATTTATAGAAATAACCTGCTCTTTGTCGATGAAAAAATCTACAGAATAGGCCTTCCCTGGAAAAACAATGGCATAAATACCTCCGGGTAAAACTGTCCAGCCCTTAAATACAGCCTCCCCGGTATTGCTTACTATGGAAGAATCAACAATATTCAGGTTCTTTCCCATATGATAAGTAAGGTATGCTATCCCGGATGTGAAACTGGGTGTTTGTAATGTAACTTCATACCCCTGTGCTGAAATATTATTATAGGCCAGGAAAGATATAAGCAGCGTAAAAATTCTCTTCATTGTGTATATTAAAAGTGAACAAATGTATTTAAAAACTGCCGTTAATACTTCATTTTAAGACGCCTTGCATTATAAAAATTACAATTCATTAACAATCATTTAAACTGTATAAGTTGGTTTCCGGCCTTTTATTATAAAAATATTCCGCTTTTAACGCAGGTTCATTTTTAAGCAGGTTCAAACCCTTGGGTCATTTAG
Organism: Ferruginibacter sp.; assembly: GCA_018057635.1. Next base: position 10,738 of record JAGPDJ010000045.1, read on the forward strand.
ACTATTTTTACACCCGTGAAAAAAAAGAATAAAAATATCATCCTTGAAAATATTTCAATAACAGATTATGCTGCTGAAGGTAAAGCCATTGCCCGACTGGATGGAAAAGTGATCTTTATTTCCGGTGCCGTTCCCGGCGATACTGCAGATATCCTGCTTACCAAAAATAAAAAAGACTGGGCAGAAGCAAGGGCATTGAGGATCACATCGCCCGCACCAGATCGTGTTATTCCATTCTGTAAGCATTTCGGAATTTGCGGAGGCTGTAAATGGCAGATGCTTCCCTACGAAAAACAATTGCAATACAAACAGCAGGAAGCAGAACAAAACCTGAAGCGTATTGGCAAAGTTGAGGTTCCGGAAATCATGCCCATT
>JAGPDJ010000369.1 GCA_018057635.1 Ferruginibacter sp.
CCCTTTAACAGGATTGCATCAGCAGGTATCATTTCTTCATTTCGGATAATAATACGGTCGCCTTTTTTTAATTTGGTTACCGGGATATTTTTTTCTTCCCTGAGTGCATAACCGCTGCTCTTATTTTCTGTTATAACAGTTACGCCTAACGGGAAATAGGAGCGGTAATCCCTGTCGAATGACAATGATTCATACGTTTTATCCTGGAACCACCTGCCAATAAGCATGAAGAAAACAATTCCGCTTCCCGAATCGAGGTAGCCTGCTCCGTTGCCACTGATGATCTCATAGTAACTCCTTGCAAAAGTAACAATGATTGCCAGTGCAATAGGGGCATCAATATTTATATATCTTTGCCTGAGGCCTTTCCACGCAGAACCGAAGATGGCCGAAGAACAGAAAAAAAGTACCGGGATTGATAATACTACATTCAACCAGGCAAATGTTTCTTTTAACCCATCATCAATATGCCCCGATGAAAGGTATTCAGGAAAACTCAGCATCATGATATTTGAAAAACAAAAACCGGCAACGCCGATACTGTATATCTGGTTCCTTTTAAACCGGGAGAGCCTTTTACCGGGTTCTGCTGTAATTTGGCCGTTTCCCAGGTCATTCAGGCTGATGGTTGGTTCATAACCTATGAACGCAAGCAGTTCAACTACTTTCCTTAATGTTATCTCTGATGGATTATATGAAATAAATACTTCTTTTCTTTGAAAATTCACCCTTGAAGTTATAATGCCGGCGTCTATCCTGTGAAGGTTTTCCAGCAGGAAAACACAGGAAGAGCAATGCATCTGGGGAAGCGAAAATGTGATATTCATGCGGCTTTCGCTGCTGAATTGTACCAGTTTCTTAATCAATGATTCGTCATCGAGGTATTCAAAACGCCCGCTTGTAAATTTACCTTTTGCCTTAATGCCCGGTGTCTTGTCGAGGTTGTAATAACTGCAAAGATCATTTTCATTCAATAAAAGGTAAACCTGTTTGCATCCCATGCAGCAAAAAGGTTTATCTTCTGAAATAATAGATCCATCACAGGAATCCCCGCAATGGTAACAAGTAGGCTGTTTTGCTTCCAGATCTTCTTTGATAGGCTGAATTTTTGAAGCAAATCTATAGGTAAGCCTTACTTTTTTGGATGATGAGTGTCAAAATGAAAACTGATATTAATCAGTTCATTTTGTATATGTTTTTGTGGAAGTATATATTGTAACAAGGGGTTTAATCATATTTTAGAATTCGTTCATATTTGTTGCCAATAAGTAAATAACATATCAATTCTCAAGTTTACGTCATTGCGAGGAACGAAGCAATCTAAACTAGAATATAACTATAATTAAGGATTGCTTCGTTCCCAGCAAAGCCGAAGTATGTTAAAAGAATTAATACAATTGTGATATCCATTTAACTTCATTTGAATGCTATATTCGGTAAATTTGCTAATAGAATCTGATTATTAAGGCATATACGAAACCCTGTTACAAAAAATTAAAACCTGAAAGAGATGAAAAAGGCATGTTGGATTATCGTGATCTCTGCATTCATAATTTCCTGTAATACAAAAAAATCTGATGACGAAGTTGTTGGCTCCGATTCTTTGATTAATGTAAATAAACCAGATTCAGCAGTTGTGATTCAAGACAGCCATTATTTCTGGTCATCAGAACTGGATCAGAAAAATGGATTGGTTATGAAAAAGGAAGTACCTGTAAATGCAGATTCCTTAAACGCTGCTTACATGATCAACCGGCTTAATGAGATATACCCGGAGATCAGGCTTGATTTTGTAAAGGCATCTAGCGACAGTATATATTTGAAAGTTGCCAAAAGCAATTACCTAACCAGGCAGATGGGGTCTTCCGGAGCTGAAGCTTATCTTGCTGCAGTAACTTATAATATGAGTGAATTGAAAGGGGTAACTTATGTAGATATCAGGTTCAAAGAAGGAGATCATGCAAGCCCCGGCACTTATACACGTACTGACTTTGTTCATGAAAAATAATGGCAGTTAAATAATTCAAGAAAATTTTTAAAGGGTAATTGTAAATATTACCAGGTATAAATAAAAAAAAGGGAAGCAGCCCCGCAGCAACTTCCCCAACTGAAACCTAACAGGTTTACGAATAAACCTTAGTTGATATCAATTTTTTTAACGTTTTTAAGTTTTTTAGCTTCTGTTTTTGGAATAGAGATCATTAATTCCCCGTTCTTGTATTCGGCTTTTATTTTGTTGCTGTCGCAATCATTTGGCAGCGTAAAGGAACGGCTCCAGCTTGAGTAGTTATATTCCATCCTGTTAAAACGTCCGTTCTTTTTATCCATTTTTTCTTCCTTTTCCTTTTCAGCGCTGATGGTAAGGATACCTTCGGTTACATCCATATTGAAATCTTTTTTCTCTAAACCGGGGGTTGCTATGCAGAGATCATATTCTGCATCAGTTTCCTTGATATTGATGGAAGGAACACTCAATGTTTTGCTGAAATTAAAATACTCATCGAGGGGAGAATTAAAGAGTTTGTCAACCAGGTTGTTTTCAAACAATGATGGCCAACCGGTTTTTTTTTCAATTGCTTTTGTTTCCATGATTGTAATTTAAATGGTTAAATAATATTGTTTAAACAACTATGAAACTGTACGTTTCCGGCTTAAAGTATTTATACCAAATAAAGAGTACATAGGGCAACTTCCAACTATAGCAGTAACAATCATAATTCCGGCACCAATCCACACTAAAATACTTTCGGGCCAGTAAACAATAACACTCAGGTTTAAGCCTGATAACAAAACCGCTATTACAATTCTTGCAACCCTGTCATTTCTGCTTAAATTCTTCTTCATGTTAATCTTGTTTCCGGTATAAAGTTATATTAAACAGATTGCCGGATTCTATGACCTGTGTAATAGGTTTGGATGATCGTGGTCACTATCAACCTGAAACAAATGCAGGTGAAACGGAAATGGTTAAACCCACCATTTATTTTTGAATATATCTTTTGTAAAATGATGCCTGTATAACAGGAAAAGTGCAACCGATGAAGTAATGCTGAAAGGAAAGGCGGCACCAAAGCCAAGCGGGGCAATCGCCAGCATGAAAATAATACCGCCAATGCAGGATAATTTTACGATCATGCCCCTTGCCAGTAAACCAAGGCCGATGATCAGTTGCCC
>JAGPDJ010000370.1 GCA_018057635.1 Ferruginibacter sp.
TCCGGTTTTATCAGGATTTTTTAGCCCCGGGTTCCATGATGTCTTTGAAACGGTCTTTGATATTTTCGGGAAGGTTTTCGTATCCTCTTTCAACCGGGAACTGCCTGTCTTTTGGAGGCAGGTAATACACCCTTGGTTTGGTACCCAGTTCTTCCAGGAAGCGGTATGCAGCACGGTCTTTGATCAATTGGCTGAAACTGACCGTTTCGGATCCATTGCTCACGGTATCTTCATTTTCATCTCCAAAGTAAAAAACACCATTGGGGCAGGCTTCTACACAAGGAGGAAGCAGTCCTTCCCGGGCCCTGTCGGGGCAGAAATCACATTTTTCAACAGTTCCCATTTTTGCAGGAATGCCTGTTTCGGCTGAGTATTGAAGATTTTTTATGTCAAAAGGCAATTCAGGTTCATCCCAGTTAAAAACGCGGGTAGAATAAGGGCAGGCTGCCATACAGAATTTACAGCCAATACACCGGTCATTATCAATTAATACGAGCCCGTCTTGCCTTTTAAAGGTTGCATCAACCGGGCATACTTTTACGCAAGGAGGGTTATCGCAATGAAAGCATTGTTTGGGAAACCAGTATGGGGCAGCTTTATCACTGTCTTTCATCAGTTTCACTGATAACCATTCAGTATCTTCCGGGCGGTAATGCCATTTCTGGCATGCGGTAATGCATTTTCTGGCATTTTTACAAAGTGCCAGGTCAACTACCATTACAAATCTTTTACCGGCCATACCCTGTCTTTCTTCCAGTTTTGATACAATTGCCATGTGTTCCTGGTGATTCAGGTAAGCAGAATCTATTTCCACTATTTCACCATCGGGCGAAAGCAGCCTTACTTTTTCATTAACGGCAGGAGCTTTGTTTGATGAGCAGGAACAGGCAAGGCTTCCACAAGTTGCGGTGGCAACAGCAGCAATGGCAACATTCTTTACAAAATCCCGCCTTCCATGGTCGGTTATATCTGGTTGTATTTGTTCTTTCATATTTAAGAATTTATAGAAATCAACTATTATTTTCTTTTGATGGGTTTTTCATCCAGTCGTAGATCTCTTTGTTGGAAGACTTTTTCTTTTGTGTGGCTTGCTCCAGTACAGATTTCTTAATTTCCACAATCTTTCCATCTGCAGTAAGCATTTTCACCATTTCCGGGTTTTCAGATTGTTTTCCGGCTGATGAGAAAAGAGACAGGAACCACCTGCGTGATTTTAAATCTTCTTCATTTTTGCTGTTTCCCATTTGTTTAATTTTTTTAATTACTTAAAAGCAAAATCGTGTGCAATATATTACTGGCTAAATGACAATGTTATGACACGCATCAAATAATAAAGTGATTACAGTTATATACTTTTTGGGCGATTGTCATGAAAATGTAATTCTCATCATTCTACATTTGACCTGTAATTTTTGAGGGTTCAGATTTGGAACCATTATTAAATAAGTAAACTAATTTTTTATGAAAAGAATTTCAGTGATACAATCAATTTCTCTTTTCCTGGTTGTGATGTTCATGTTTGCATCTGTATTTCAGTGCAGGAAAGAAGGAGATCTGATTAAGAACCTCGACAGGTCATTTACAGGTACAAAAGATTCAGCTATTTATGCAGCTTTTTATGAGAGCAATACAGTAAGCCCTGCTGACGCAACGCCAGATGTCAATGATGTTATTAAATTCAGGGGTGTACAAACAATCATACATGAATACTGCGGCACATCAAATTGTCATGGTGGCCCGATTGCACCTAAGTTTGACACATATAGTGAAATCATGCGTTACGTTGCTCCAGGTAATCCGGAATCAAGTAAACTCTGGAATTATCTTACAACCAATGATTTTGATGAGGCTATGCCTCCGGTGAATTCCAATCATGAAATGACCATAACAGATAAGACACTTATTTACAACTGGATTGCAAACGGTGCAAAAGAAAGGCCCGATCTCAATGACTTCAGGCCTGCTGCCATTTCGTTGATAGTAAATGGATGCGGCTCTGCCAATTGCCATAACCAGGCCACTGCAACCGGTGGATGGGCAAGAAAAGGTTTGATCCCTGGATTAACATCTGCAGATACAACACAGTTTACATATATTAACCCTGTTACAGGAGCTGTTACTTTATATTGCCAGCTTTCCAATGAAACATTAAGAGACCAGGTTTGGACAGCATATAAGGACAGTGTTAAGAAATTCTATTCCGATACCATTGCTTTTGCAAGTTATCGTCCATGGAAAACATTTGCAACACCACGTTCAGCACTCAGCACCAGGGGCCCGTTGCAGAATTACGATGATATCCTGATGGATATTATGTATCCAAAAAGTGCCCGGAGTAATTCAAGCGTTCAATATACAAATCCAACTACTTTAGTTACTTATTATGTAAAAGGAAATTACCTGAATGTTAGCAGTTCAATGGTTTCCAGGGTAGATTCTACAGTAGTACTGGCAAATCCATTTACAGGTGTTTTTGCAACTAACCACCAGGGTGATATGGCTTATGGAGATGGCGGATTGAAACCACACGAAGTAGCCCTGATAAAAGCATGGTATTTTGCCGATCCTAATATTCCGCTTGTTTGGAAATATGGTAATGCCAACGCCGGTATATTCAAATACAGGAAAACCGGAAACATCATTAGACAATAACTGATACAAATAATTTAAAAAATTCAGGATATGAAAAGAATAATAATAACATTAGCTGTGATGACCGCCATGCTTACTTATGTTTTGTCATCATGTTATAAAAATAAAGAAGACATATTAACCCTGCCGGCCGTTTCATTCAGGTCTGATGTGGTACCTATCATGACATCAGGCGCCTGTGGTTGTCATAACAATGGTATTGGAACAAGGGCTGTGCAATTTTCTCATGCCGACACAGTGTTTTATGATGCCATACTTGCCAGGGATTCTATATTCAATGTTTGGGTAAATGGCGGAAGGCATCCGGGAGAAGGCGCTATTGATTTTAAAGCAAATGAAAAAAATATCATCAAACGTTGGATATCCGAAGGTTCAAATGATGACGGCGGCGGATGTGATGTTACCGGAGCGATTACCTATACTGCTAAAATTCTGCCTATCTATACTACTTCCTGTAAAGGATCAACCTGTCATGGTGGTATTGCAGCTGCACTTA
>JAGPDJ010000371.1 GCA_018057635.1 Ferruginibacter sp.
TTTTTGTTGCGGAGAGGGTGGGATTCGAACCCACGGTACAGTTTAACCCGTACGACGATTTAGCAAACCGTTCCTTTCGGCCACTCAGGCACCTCTCCTTTTAACCTGCCCCTTGTTTGAGGGGTTGCAAAAATACAATTCAATCACTTACCCTCCAAAACTAAATGAAGAAAGATTTAAAGTATTTTAAGAACACATTAAAATGTTACGTGTTGAGCCCTAAAATGTATAAAAAAAATCATTGTACTTAAGAACCTTTCTAAAAATTAGTGTTTTTCTTTTTTGCTTCTCCAAAAAAGAAACAAAAAAAGAGACCCGGCAAAAATTACCTCCATTGCCGGGATAGCCCTGATTAGACTTCAGCACTACTGTAAACTCAAATTTAGTTCCCTGATCATTAGCTACTTAAAACTTGTTAAATTCTTACAATAGCGAAGCATGGTACAAATAATTACGGTGTTCGTTTCAAGGAACTATTGCTGAAGCTACAGTACCACAAATGCTTAATCACAGCTCCTTCCCGCAATCGGGCTGTATATCGATTGCGGGGGCCCTTTTTGGGTACCTTTTTGGGCAAGCAAAAAGGTACAGAGCTAATTTTTTATAATATTTTGACTAAATATTAATATAAAAAAATCCAAATCAATAAATGATTTGGATATAAATATTTTAATAAATCTGTACAATTACATTGCCGCCAACTGCACTTTCTGCTGCAATTCCAGCACACTCTCCTTAAACAGGTTATCGGTATCCATCAGGTCTTTTACCGTCTGGCAACTGTGTATAACTGTAGTATGGTCGCGGCCGCCAAAATGCTCGCCGATCGTTTTTAGTGAATTCTTGGTAAATGCCTTTGATAAATACATGGTGATCTGCCTGGCCTGCACAATTTCCCTTTTCCTGGTCTTTTGCAGCAATTTATCATAAGGAACATCAAAATACTCACATACCATTTTCTGGATGGTATCAATGGTGATCTCCTTGCTGGATGATTTTACAAAATTCCTTAATACTTTCTTGGCCAATTCGAGGTCTATTTCCCGCTTGTTAAGCGAAGACTGTGCCAACAATGAAATGAGCGCTCCTTCCAGTTCACGCACATTGCTGTTGATATTATAAGCGATATACTTCACTACTTCACGGGGCATGTCAAGCCCATCGTTCTTCATCTTCTTTTCCAGTATCTCAATCTTGGTATCGTAATCGGGTGTTTGCAGATCGGCACTTAATCCCCAGCGGAAACGGCTCAGCAGCCTTTCCTGCACACCTTCCAGGTCTTTGGGCGACTTATCACTGGTTAAGATGAGCTGCTTGCCACTCTGGTGCAGGTGATTGAAAATAGAGAAGAATGCATCCTGTGATTTTTCTGCCCGGTTGAAGAACTGCACATCATCAATGATGAGTACATCTATCAGCTGGTAAAAATGTATGAAATCATTGATGGCATTGTTGCGGCCATGATCGATGAACTGGTTGATGAATTTTTCTGAACTCACATACAATACCACTTTATTGTTGTGCAGCCTTTTTACTTCGTTGCCTATTGCCTGTGCCAGGTGGGTTTTACCCAAACCTACACCGCCATATATCACCAACGGATTGAAAGATGTGGCGCCCGGTTTTTCCGCAACCGTTTTGCCTGCCCTGCGTGCCACGCGGTTGCAATCACCCTCAATGTAAGAATCAAATGTATAAGCGTGGTTGAGCTGCGGATCAATCTGCATCTTCTTCAACCCCGGAATAACAAATGGGTTCTTAACAGGATTATTTATGACTAGCGGAAAATCCATTTCGTTGTTTGAATATGATTTATAACCATTGCCCGGCACATCCATCGTAAGCGGTTTGTTCTTGCTGTTCCCGCTGTCTACCATGATCCTGTATTCCAATCTCGCCTCTTTTCCCAATTCACGCTTTAATGTTTTTGCCAGCAACGATACATAATGTTCTTCAAGGTACTCATAAAAAAACTGACTTGGTACCTGGATCGTTAAAACTTTTTCTTTTAATTCTACCGGCCTGATCGGTTCAAACCAGGTTTTAAAATGTTGCCATTCTACTATATCCTTTATGATCTCTAAACAGTTCGTCCAAACTTTATCAAATGCTTTCTCCATTTACCTTAAGCAATTTATATATTGAGTTATTATTTTCTTCGGGAAAAGACGCTAAAAAACAAAATTATTTTTCCTATAAAAAGATTCTTTAGCAGGACAGCGAATATCAAAAATAATTTGTTGAAAAAAAAATTTTTTATTCCCTTGTTTTTCCCCGATGTATTACAGAATGGCATTTCTGCATTTTATTTTTTTTATTTGGCTTGTTTTCAGTGTCAATCGGTGTTTTTGAGGAATTCTTTACATAAAAAAACTTCATAAAAAAAATATTTTTTCGGGCAACCATTATACACATATCCTTAAAACAACATGTAGAAAAACGGGTTTATGCAAATAAACTAAATTCAGTTTGATTCATGTACCGCAGCTGCCCTTAAAAATTATCAGTAAATAGGTTTACTTTTGAATTTCAAATCAATCAATATGGGTTACGAACTTACAGGCAAATTACTTGCTAAATACGACACGGTTCAACGCACCGAATCATTCAAAATAAGGGAATTTGTAGTTGAAAAAACAGAAGAAGTGAATGGAAGGAGTATTGTGAACTATATCAAGTTTCAATGTGTGCAGGACCGTACAGCTATTCTTGATAAAGTGAATACCGGTGAAGAAATAAAAGTGTACTTCAATATAAAAGGCAGTAAATGGGAAAAAGACGGTAAAACGAATTATTTCTCCAACCTGGATGCATGGCGCATTGAGCAGATGCTGAAGGCCAATTCGCAGGGCGGCCCGGATAATGATTACCTGGAACCGCTGGATACATTCTCCGCTACAGCGCCGGATGCCGTGGATGATCTGCCGTTTTAGTAAATAATTTAAGTTTTTAAAGTGTACGGCAACGGGATAATTAAAAAACATCTTTGTTTCTTTGATATTCTTTTAATTATTTAGCTTTTACTTTTTTGCTTCCCGATTCACTTCGTTCTCGGGACTAAAGTCTCCAAAAAAGTAAGGAGCCCCTCCGATAAAGATCGGAGCTGGCTGGCAAAAATTACTTCTCCCGCCTAAGGCGGGACCGGG
>JAGPDJ010000372.1 GCA_018057635.1 Ferruginibacter sp.
CATTTGACCTTCCGGCATTCTGCAAAAAATATAATATAGAGGTCTTTAACCCCGAAAAGCTAAAATCAAGGCCTTCAATCCTTGGTTCAGGGAATTTAAATGCTTTGGGATTACCCAGCTTCGCATATTTATCAACCAATGGCCCGCCGGGATAAGGAAGCCCAAGCAGTTTGGCTGATTTGTCAAATGCTTCACCGGCAGCATCATCAATTGTTTGTCCGATTACTTCCAGTTCTGTGGGCGATTTGCACAAAACGATCTGCGTGTGCCCGCCACTGACAGTTAAACATAAAAAAGGGAATTCCGGTTTCGGCTCGTTGATAAGGTTTGCCAGTACATGTGCCTGCATATGGTGCACGGCGATCAAGGGTACCTGTAATGCCAGTGACAATGATTTGGCAAACTGGGCACCTACCAGCAACGCTCCTATTAATCCCGGTGCCTGGGTAAAAGCAATAGCATCCAGCTGATTCAAGGTACAGCCAGACTGTTTCATGGCTTCATCCACAACCGGAACAATTTGCTGCATGTGCGCCCTGCTGGCCAGCTCTGGTACCACACCACCATATTGTTCATGTATCTTTTGAGTAGCAATTACATTTGATAAGATAAGGCCATCGCAACAAACGGATGCTGCAGTTTCATCACAGGAAGATTCTATGGCGAGAATATGAATGATAATTTTAAATTTTGTATTCTAAATTTTGAATGACACAGATGCTAAAATAATTCAACATCTTCTGAAAATCATTAAAATAATTATGAACGAATAGCAACAACCGGATCCATCCTGGCTGCACGCCTTGCCGGAATGATACCAGCCAGTATCCCAACAACCAGGCAAATGATGACAGTGGTAATAAGCATTGGTATTGAAATATACACAGGAAAGTTGGCTGCTTTTGTTATGATCAGTGTAGCTATCCAGACAAACAGTAAACCAAATGCACCACCAAAAAGGCATAAAAGTGAAGCTTCCATCAGGAATTCAAACAGGATGCTGCCTTTCTTTGCTCCAATTGCTTTTTTCAGCCCTATGATACTTGTCCGTTCTTTTACAGTTACAAACATAATATTTGCAATACTGAACATTCCCACTATCAGGCTGATACCGCCAATGATGGCACCAACTATATTCAATGTAACAAAAAATGAAGACAGAGCCTGGCTGAATGCTTCAACACTATTAAGCGAAAAATTATCCTCCTGTGTTGGTGAAAGCCGCCTTACCTGGCGCATGATACCTTTCAGTTCATCCATAAGTGCAGCTGTTGTTACGCCTTCTTTTCCTTTCGCAATCAGTATCGGGTTGCTGTTTTTGTCATCAAACAATTGCTTACAAAAACCATAAGGCATCATAACACATTTATCATAATCCCAGCCAATAAAATTCTTACCTTCTTTCTTTATCACACCAACCACAGTAGCTTTTTTGCCTTTAATATCTATATGTTGTCCAATTGCCCTTTCGCTGTTACCAAAAAGTTCTTCCGCATTAGAAAAACCGATCAGGCAAACCGGGCTTCCTGCCTGGAATTCTGATGATGAAAAAAATCTGCCGGCATCAAATTCTACTGGTTGTATCACCATCTGTGACGGTATCACGCCATAAACAGCCACATTTTGTATCAGGTCATCTTTATGAGAAATACTGCCACCTGTTTGCATCAGGTAAGCTATATCATCCAGCAACTGCGAACGTTCTTTTATAAGCCCGGCTTCCTCATACTTCATCTCAGGCCTTGACCTGAATTTCCAGATCGGCTGATCAGGGCCACCACTATAATCCCATTTATCTATGTAAATCGTATTGCTGCCAAGGCTCTTTACTTCACTCTGGATATTGCGTTCAAAACTATTCACAATGGCCAAAACAATGATGATACAGAATATTCCAAATGCAACGCCGGTGAGGCTCAATGCCGTGCGTGTTTTATTCACCCTGAGTTCCTTCAAAGTAAGCTTGAGTGAGTTGCCAATTATATTCAGCGTTTTGCGCATAGAACAAAAATACTGCAAGGTTTTGGATTGCTGTATTTTAATATTTGAATGGGAGATTTTTCAGGTGAGTGGCTGTTGGGGCCGGGATTTCTTTTTTAGAGGTGAGTGTTTATGATGGATTGGAAGGAATAGGGTTTAGATAGTTTAAATGGATTAGATGGATTAGATGGTTTAGATGGTTTAGATAGTTTAGATAGTTTAGAAAAGTTCATAACATGGGGAGTTACAAACTTCAAACCTCAAACCTCAAACTACTTCCCTCTCCCCCAGCCAAACCAATCATTTCCATTTGCATAAAGCATCAACGCCAGTAATAAGACCATACCTGCAATTTGTGCATATTCCAGGAATTTTTCGCTGGGTTTTCGGCCGGTGATCATTTCAATTAAAGTGAAAAGAACATGGCCTCCATCTAAAGCTGGTATAGGCAACAGGTTCATAAATGCGAGTACTATGGAAAAGAATGCAGTTATTGTCCAGAAATGTTCCCAGTCCCAGCCGGTACCTGAAAAAACAGAACCCATTGCTTTAAATCCACCAACACCTTTGTAGGCACCGGTTTCGGGAGACAATATTTTTTTAAACTGGTCGATGTAAAATTTCAACTCAGAACCTGCCCTTTTTATACCTGCAGGTATCGCTTCAAAAAAACCATATTTCCTGATACTGAATTTGAATACACCAAGGCTGTCGAATGTTTCAAATGCACGTGGCGGATTGAAACCAATTTTACCTTTATCAGTAAGAACTGTTGAAAAATGTACAATACTATCGCGGCGGTTTACAGAAAGCCTGATGGTATCGCCTTTACTGCGTTTAGCCATAGCAGTTTCAAACTCATCAAAGAATTTGGTATTTATACTGTCTACACTTAAGATCAGATCACCATTTCGCAAACCTGCCTTGTAGGCAAATCCTGAATCGGGCACATCCATAACTATAACGGGTACACGCGGGCTGATCAGCGGGCCCTCTGTTTTCTTTTTCTTTTCCACCAGTTTGCCGATCAGGTCAACCGGCATATTCAGCAACACTTGTTTTCCTTCCCTTTCAATTAAAACTGTACTGTCAACGATCAGTAATTTGCGGAGTATGTCGCCATATTCCAATACCGGTTTACCATCAACAGCAAGTATCTTATCAC
>JAGPDJ010000373.1 GCA_018057635.1 Ferruginibacter sp.
CATAAAAAACATCTTTGTCAACTTTCTTTATTTTTTCTCCATACACATACATTTCCCCCTGTTGTGTATAAGTGCCCTTGGTTAGGCCCTTGCCTGTCTTCATATTAAATACGATCGTATCACTTTTTGATTTAAAATCACCCTGGCTGTACGACGGATAAGTGATCACCTTGCCGGTACTGTCTTTCGTTAAATATGCTTTTACCAGGTTCGTTTGCTGATCATATTCTATCAATGGTGCAGAAAGCTCATTGTCTTCATAATTTACCTTGGATGTTTTACCGTAGAGGATCAGCCTTTTTCCTGGCACATCAAATACCATTGAATCATCAGCATGGTAAGTAACAGGTGCGGTTAAAGCATTTCCGGAAGTTTTATAAATAATGGTATCGTTTAGCGGCTTAATAGTGGTATCCGCAAATTTTGTAACAGCAGTATCTTTTACAATCCTGTTAACATTCTGAATGGGTAAATCTGATGTTGAATCTTTAACCGGTTGTTTTTTCTTTTTAGGTGGGATTGTGTCACGCGTTAAACAAATGTAAAAATCAAAGTTGTTTGCACCTGATACATTATAATGTATCGTTAATACAATCAACAGTGAAGCAGATAGCCAAGCCAATATGTTTTTTGCCTTACCTTTGTAGAGATAGTTCATAGCTGTTAATGACAAAAATAGTTATAATACCATAATGTAATTGTGAATAATTATACAATTACTGAAACCAAATTAAATTCCTGATAACCATGTTTAAAAACAAACTTGTTCTCTTTTCATTTCTTTGTTTTTCTCCTTTGTTATTTAACATTGCAGTTTGGGCACAACCTGGTAAAACGATCAAAACCATTGTAGTGGATGCAGGCCATGGCGGGCATGATGGAGGTGCTACCGGTCAATATGAAAATTCACTGAGGTCAAAGGAAAAGGATGTTACATTAGCTATTTCAAAAAAACTGGTGGCAGAATTAAAAAAACAATTACCTGCCGTAAATGTTATACCTACCCGAACTTCAGATATTTACCAGGATCCAAGGGAAAAAGCAAGGATTGCCAATGAGAACAAAGGCGATCTGTTTCTTTGTATTCATGCCGACAGCGGTCCTTTGAAAACAGGACGCAGGCAAGTTGGAACAAGGACTGTAACCCGTTACAAAATAAGTTACACCGGGAAAGGTAAAAAGAAAAAGAAAATAAAAACGCCGTATGAAGTTGAAGAACCCGTTTATGAACATTTCAAGATACCGCTTACCATAAAAGGAACCAGTGTTTATTTGTTTGCAGCCCATAAAACAAGTGATAAATTGAAAGCGATCATGAAAGATGTAGGTGAATTTGAAATTGAAACAGAATCTGATTCCACTTACAGCAGTTTTGATATCAATACACCGGAAGGAAGGACACTGGCACAGATATATGCAAAAAGGTACCAGGAAAAAAGCGACCTGATTGCCACAATAGTAAATGACGAAATAGATGCTACCGGACGCCCGGCTTTGGGGGTAAACCAGCGCCAGACAGGTATATGGGTTTTACAAGCTACTAATATGCCGGCGATACTTATTGAAACAGGATTTATAAATAACCCGGAAGATGAGCGTTATTTAAACAGCGATGCCGGCCAGCAGGAACTGGCAGAAGCCATCACCAAAGCGGTTATCCGCTATAAAACACAATTGGAAACCCAGCAAACCGGTGCTAAATAGTTTTTACATCATAAACAGGATGAAGAACGATTACTTATATTGATTAAGCAGGTTGTGTATTTTTTGAGGGTTTAAGGCTGCATTTTAGCATACCTTCGCACATTGAACAAAATTCATTTCATACTTAAATGAGATGAACAATTATTAAAGAAAATTTTTCCCGGCGTGAAAATATCAAATGAAACAAAAGTAGGTGCAATTGCTGTAGTGGCTGTTACATTATTAATACTCGGTTTTAATTTTTTAAAAGGTAAGAAATTATTCAGCAGCAGTAAAGATATTATTGCCAGGTTTGAAAATGTACAAGGGCTAACCAATTCAAATCCTGTAATGGTTAACGGGTTGCAGGTAGGAACAGTTTACAGTTTATCTCCTTCTAAAGATATGCGGCAGATACTCGTTACCCTTAATATAACATCCGACATCAACATACCTGCCAATTCACTAGCTGTTATCAAACCCAGCCTGCTAGGGATCACTTCACTGGATATAAACCTTGGAGATGCACAAACCTATTTGAAACACAAAGACACGATCAATACCATGGTTAATGCCGGCACACTGGATAATATTCTGAAAAAAGTGGATCCTGTTCTTTTTGAAGTAACCAATGCCGTAAGTTCTTTAGACAGCTTCCTGAAGAACATGAACAGCATTGTAGACCCCCGTGCAAAAAATAATATTGGTTCGGCACTCGACAACCTGAATAAAATAACAACATCACTCACCCTGTCTGCAGCTTCGCTGGAAATACTGCTGAACACACAAACAGGAACCATGGCAAAAACCCTCAATAACCTGAGTTCTGTTACAGGAAACCTCGCTTCAAATAATGATAAGATTACCGGTGTGATCACCAACCTGGATAAAACAGCTACTAACCTCTCCCAGTTAGACCTTAAAGGCACGCTGGATTCACTGAATGGAACCATCAGCAATTTAAAATTACTGGTAGGAAAACTGAACAGCAATGACGGCACTATTGGATTATTGCTTAATGATCCCAATCTTTATAAGAATCTTGCATCTACGGCCAATAAACTAAACCTTCTTATTGATGATGTAAGGGTAAACCCCAAACGATATGTAAACATTTCCATATTGGGGAAAAAGAACAGCAGCCCGCCGCTATCCTATCCTTTACCCGATACTGTTAATTCTCCCTATATTATTGAAAAAGCAAAAAACTAAAAAAGCTTTATGATTGCTTTATCATTAAATGATGCAAATTTGCAGTCATCATGTAAAGTATCATTCATGCATTTACACCGGTTTTATAAAATCTTTTTTTTATTAATCCTTATACTTTCATCATTATCCGGCGTTGCCCAGGAACAACCTGTAGCAATAACAGACACATCATCCAGGCTCATCAGGATAGTTAAAGCAAAGTCAATCCGGCAAAAAACGATCGACTCGGCCACTACATTATTA
>JAGPDJ010000046.1 GCA_018057635.1 Ferruginibacter sp.
CTTGTACCCAACATGCATTGGTAATTTTGACTGATAAAAATCTTCATATAATTGATGATACTCAGCATTTGTAATATCAAGGTATCATGCACCCTGGTGAGGCTGACAACCCATATCTGCAGCACCCTGCACATTATTTTGTCCGCGTAAAGGATTCACTCCTACTCCACGCCTGCCGATATTCCCAGTGATCATGGCCAGGTCAGCTATAAGCATCACGGTATAGGTTCCCTGCGAATGCTCTGTTACGCCTAAACCGTGAAAAGACATGGCATTGGGTGCGCTGGCGTATGCGATCGCTGCCGAACGAACCAGTTCTTTATCAACACCACATATTCTTTCCAGTTCTTCCATATCCATTTTCAATACATGTGCTTTGATAGCTTCATATCCTTCTGTTCGTGCTACAATAAACTGTTTATCTTCCAGGCCTTCATTCATAATATAATACAACATCATATTTAGCATAGCCACATTGGTACCGGGGCGTAATTGTAAATGATATGTTGCAAATTTCGCCAGTTCAGTTTTACGCGGATCAATCACAATAGAAATGCCTTTCATTGCAAATTGTTTCAGTTTTGCTCCTGTTACCGGATGTGCATCTGTTGGATTGGCACCTATCACCATGATACAATTGGTATACTCCAGATCTATGATGGAATTAGTGGCAGCGCCAGTACCAAATGTACGCTGCATTCCCAGTGCTGTGGGTGAATGGCAAACCCGGGCACAACTGTCAATATTATTGGTGCCTATCACAGCCCGGATGAATTTCTGCATCAGGTAATTTTCTTCATTGGTGCAGCGGGCAGAGGAAATACCTGCTATATAATCAGGGCCAAAATCATTTTTTATTTGTGTAAGTTGATTGGCAATATAATCATAGGCTTCATCCCAGGTTGCCGGCACCAGTTCACCTTTTTTTCTAATTAAGGGAGATCGCAAACGGTCGGGATGGTTGTAGAATGAAAATGCAAACCGTCCTTTGAGGCAGGTATGCCCTTCGTTTACAGCAGCATCATACGGAGCCTGTATCGACTTTACTTTACCATTCAAAACGGCTACATCCAGGTTACAACCTACACCACAATACGTGCAGATCGTTCTTATTTTTTTATCGGCATTTACAGATTTTGATTCAAACACATCTGAAATAGCAGAAGTAGGACAAGCCTGCGCACAGGCACCACAGCTCACACAATCAGAATCGAAAAAAGAATCGTTGTAACTTTTTACAATATGGCTGTCGAAACCTCTCCCGGCCATACTTAACACAAATTCGCCCTGCACTTCATCGCATGCCCGTACACAACGGAAACAATTGATGCATTTAGAAAAATCAGATGTCATGTACGGGTGACTGTGATCTTTTTGTTTATCAAGGTGATTCTTTCCTGCCGGATAACGCACATCCCTGATACCAACTTTTGCTGCTACCGACTGCAGTTCACAATTATTATTCACTTCACAGGTAAGGCAATCGAGGGGATGATCTGTAAGAACCAGTTCAATAATATTGCGGCGCAAACGGGTAATTCGTTCACTGTCGGTATAAATATATGAATTTGGTATAACAGGAGTATGGCAGGATGCCTGGGTTTTTGCGGCACCGCCTTTCACCAATGCAACATCTACACTGCATACCCTGCACGACCCAAAAGGGTCCAGGTTTGGTGCATCGCAGAGTGTTGGAACCAGTTCTTTTCCCAGGTGATTTCTCACAAACTGCAAAATAGTATCTCCTTCATTAAAAGGATATAAATGGTCGTTGATGTATGCGGTTTTTGACATGTTTTTATCTGTATACGATTTTATGTAAGTGGCAGTGGGTTGCAGGGGCAGTGGCAGTGGCAGGATCAGTGGCAGCGGCTGGAGCAGTGGCAGTGGCAGTGAAAAGGATTTGAGTCATAATTATACTTTCAGTTATTTAATTTGTAATGTGAATTTTTCAGGATTCAATGCCATACTTCCAAGCATTCTGCCAACTTCCAGGTAATGGTCATGTAATTCTATGTGTTTTTCTAAAGTAATATACTTACAATCCCTGGCAAAATCAAGCCAAACCATTGTTTCACTGCATTCACCATCGGCATCTGTCATCTTACTTGAAAAGTGTTTTGGATATTTTCTTTTCCTGTAACCTTCAGTAATATTTGCACATACTGAACGTGACAATCTCCTGATCTGGTCAGAAAGTGAATAAGTTTCTTCCTTTGGAAATGATTTTGTTAAATTATAAATCTCCATCGCCAGATTATAAGCCAACATATATACTTTCAAACTTTTAAATCCTTCATTCATAATTTACTACTTTACAATCATTTTAAACTTATAACTGCTTCTGCCACTGCTACCTACTAAAATAAGGTGCCAATTCTTCTTCAAAATATTGCAACGCATTTTTCACAGGCAACGGAAGACCGCCACCCAATGCACATAGCGATCCTGTTTCCAATGTTTCCAACAGATCATTCAACAATATTCTGTCTATTTTATAATCACTACCCTGCGCCTTTTCCAGCATTTCATAACCACGGGTGGAGCCAATCCTGCAGGGGAAACATTTCCCGCAACTTTCATGTGCCGTAAACCGGAACAGGTGTTCGAGGTATTTTATTAGCGGATACCCTTCAGGGATACAAACAATGGATGCATGCCCTAACAAAAAACCTGCAGCGGCAAATGAATCGAAGTCTATTGTAAGGCTATCTATTTTACCAACAGGTACCAATCCACCAAGCGGACCGCCGATATGCATGGCTTTTACAGGTTCCCGGAACCCGCCACCCAGTTCATGGATAACGATGCTCAATGGGGTTCCCATATCAACTTCGTATATGCCCGGACGTTTAAAATAACCATCCAGGGAAATCAGTTTTGTACCTGTAGATTTTGTAGTACCAATCTTAGCAAATGCTTTCCCGCCAAACTGCATGATAAAAGGAAGATTGGCCAATGTTTCCACATTGTTTACAACAGTAGGTTTGTTAAATAAACCTTGTTGTGTTGGATAAGGCGGTCGTACCCGTACTTCCGGTCGTTGACCTTCAATGGAAGACAGCAATGCGGTTTCTTCTCCACAGATATAAGCTCCTTGCGCTTTGATCACTTTAAACTGGAATGAAAAACCGGAGGAATTGATGTTATCTCCTAAAAAATTACTGGATTGAAGTTCTGCAATTGAATTATTAACTATATCAACAGACTCAGGATATTCACCCCGGATATAAACTACACCTGTAGAAGCGCCTGAAATATAACCAGCAATCATCATACCCATAAGCATGGCATGCGGGCGATGTTCCATGATATAACGGTCACTGTAAGCGCCGGGATCTCCTTCATCGGCATTACAAACAATAAATTTTGTTTCAGAAAAAACTTTCCTGCATGAATCCAGTTTAAAAGCCATGGAAAAACCGGCTCCTCCCCGTCCACGGAGGCCAGAATCAAGCAATTCTGCCAGCAGGGTCTCGGGAGTTTTAGTTAAACAAACGCAGAATATTTTATAGAAATCCTCGATTGATCCATATTCTTTTGTAATTACAGGTGTTCCTTTACAGTCAATATGAAAATGATCCTTATCAATCAACTTTCCTTGCTTTATACTTTCTATCAGGCTGATGTCGTTACCGGAATAATTTTTCCCGTTTATGTGAAAAGCACTGTTCTCATGACACCTGCCCAGGCAACACATTTCCCCGGTTTCTGATGCAGCATAATATTTGCCCAGATCATTGAGTAATTTTTCCTGTGTTCCTGCTGTCATGCATGCGCTGCCGTTACATACATATACTTTTTTCCCTTCATTACCCGGTTTCAGGAAATCGTAAAATGATACAGAACCATAAACATTTGCTTTACCAAAGAGAAATTCATTCCTGATATTTTCCAGCTCAGCTTTGCCCGGTGTACCCGTTTTTACTGCAGCATTTCCCAATGCTTCAAAAAGGTTGTGTTCAAGGCCTTTTCGGCCCGACAATTCACTTAAATTCTTTGACATGTTATTTATTTAGCAAACAAATAATAAAACGCTTGCATGTAATTTACAAAAAATACATGTTATCCCTATATCTCTGCTCACTTAACAATAAACCTGTTGTAAAGCAGTCCGAAACCTGTTTTAAATCATTAATAAACTTTCAATTATTAAATTATTTTATCTCTGATATTAAATAACCAGGTAATCTGCGGGAAGTTTCGTGCTTTTTATATAGTAGATGATGACACATATCACCAAAAACCTAACAAAATGAAAAATTACACAAGTTATGAATCCGTTGTTTCTGAATTTCCGGGAGCGGTACAGGAAAATAAATTTCAGCATTTCTGGGAACTGGTAGGCAATACTCCGATGCTGGAAATCATATACAGGTACAAAAAAGACTGCAGGAGAATATTTGTTAAATGCGAACACTATAACCTAACAGGAAGCATTAAAGACAGGATGGCTTTGTACATATTACAGAAGGCATATCAAAATGAACAGATAAAAAAAGCGGATGTTATCATTGAAGCTACCAGTGGAAACACGGGTATTTCATTCAGCGCCATTGGAAGGGCTTTGGGACATGATGTTAAGATAATCATGCCCGACTGGATGAGTAAAGAAAGGATCGAAATTATAAAAAGCCTGGGTGCGGAAGTAATACTTGTTTCAAAAGAAGCAGGCGGGTTCCTTGGAAGTATTGCATTGAGTGAAAAAATGAGCAGGGAAAACAAACATGTATTCCTTCCACGGCAATTTGAAAATAATTACAATGCTGAAGCCCACGAAAGAACAACTGCAAAAGAGATTTGGATGCAGTTACAGTCTGTAGACCTCACTCCGGATGCATTTGTTGCCGGAGTTGGTACTGGAGGAACGATCATGGGAACCGGAAAATACCTGCGTTCGAGAAACCCTTCTGTGAAAATTCATCCGCTTGAACCTGCTGAATCACCAACGCTTTCAACCGGACATAAAATCGGTTCACACCGTATACAAGGAATTTCAGATGAATTTATACCGTCAATCGTTCAGCTGCAGCAGTTAGATGAAGTATTAAAAGCATCTGATGGCGATTCCATTATCATGGCACAAATGCTGGCAAAACAACTTGGTCTGGGTGTTGGTATTTCTTCAGGAGCCAATATAATCGGCGCTATCCAGCTGCAAAACAAACCGGGCATGGAAAACAGCAATGTAGTTACCATTCTATGCGACAGCAATAAAAAATACCTGAGTACCGACCTGATGAAAGAAGAACCGATGAAAGAAACCTACCTGTCAAAAGATGTTGAATTTCTGGATTACAAAGCGATTCACAGGTAAAATTCAATTATCCAATATATTAAAAAAAGGGAATCATTTGACTGTTTTTTTACTTCACCTATTCATTAACGTTATATTCAATACTTATCAAATTAAACTTCCCATAAACAAATTCCCCTTCAGGATAATGCCAGATTGTTTCTCCGTATGCAGGGATTTTTCTTCCGTTTATTATTTTATAATCTCTTACAGGAGTAGAAAACCGATACTGCTTCATTTCACTGATGGCATACCGGTCTTCAGAAATAAAATTTAATAAACTGCCATCAGCGCTGAAAATTAAAGTTGCAGTTATCTTGTTGGTTCCGTCATTAAATGTTGCTTTGGCAGATAAACTATCAATGTACTCCCAGGAAATTCGTTTATCTATAAGCATAGCCGGTGCAAACAGGCAGATGTCATTAAAAAAGGTTACCGCTTCCGATTTATTCATCTCAGGCCCTTTTGCCTGAACAAGCGGGATCATGCCAAAGAACTTTACATTCATCCTGGCAACACCCTTTTTATAATCATGGTAACCGGGTACGGTAAGTCCAAACATCTTCGCTTTCATATAAAATAGCCTGGCAGGATACTTAATGAAATCGTATTGTACCGAATGAAATGAAAACCAGTCCTGCCCTTTACCACGCATTTCACCATTAAAAGTAATTTTTACATTATTCACAGCAGGCAGATTTATTGCCCCCGTAAAATGTAAATACTTTTGTACGGGATGGGGTAAAGCAAGGATATCTGCTTCTGTTAACCTTCCTGTATCGTTACTTTTCTGAGCAGCTAAATTATCATTTACATCATTTCTGAATGTTGACTCAAATTGAAAACTACCCCAGGCTGCAATTGACGCCAACAATATAATCAAGTTGGCAATGCTGCCGAATTTTGCATCTTTCCAAACAGCTATGATAAGTACTTGTGATAATAACACCGTAAATATGGCCAGGTATGGCCAATGCTCATATTTTAATAAAACCATTAAAACAGTCACTAAGAAAAGAATTGCCGTAAAGAACC
This sequence comes from Ferruginibacter sp., assembly GCA_018057635.1. Next base: position 6,332 of record JAGPDJ010000046.1, read on the forward strand.
ATACTATCCCGGCTGGTTTTGAAATTACCCTTGTTAGTTGTGTAATATTACCGTAATTAAATGCTTTGGCAAATCCCATAAAATGTATGAGGCCATGAATAAAAACGATGAATAAAAATATATACTTAAGCATGTGATCAGATTTAACTTAATTAAATAACCAGATCAGGTTATTACGAACTTATCTATAAAACGCCTGAGTGATACCGGTTCAGGATAATCTTTCACATACCCTGTTCGTAAAATAAATTGTACAGCTTCACTAATACCAATAGAACTGTTCAGTGATCCTGCGATGGAAGGTTCTTCCAATATCTGGGTCATCGGGTGGATTGCAATATTCTTTTCACGTACTTTTAAGAAAAGCCGTTGCATTCTTTTTCCGGTTTCTAAAAGTGTTTCGGTTCTGCTATCAATGCTTGAAATTAAAATCCACCCTGCAGATTGCCCAACCTGCTTTTCAACCTGGCTAACACTTTGTTGCCTGAACTTCTGCTTCATTACATCCTGCTTACTGTAAAAATTACGTAAAACCCAGGCTGCAACACCTTCAATTTCCATACTGGCAGTAGTTAATCCATCACAATTAGCTGCTGCATCTTTACTTGAAAACCTGATCCAGTCAGCTAATTCTTTCTGTGCATCATCCCGGCTGGCTTGTAATTTATTAGCCTCATTGGTTTGTTCATTAAGCCATGTGTTTTCCTTACTTGTATTTGGAATAAAATGTATATACCCTGGATCTTCATTGATGAGAAAAGAAACATCTTCATTTTTTAGCAGTTCGTTCAAGTAGCCAGATCTTAGCGTTCTTCTATGCTTAATTTTTTCAATATCGAAATTACCCGGGTTTGCAACTTTAGAAAGCCTTACATCCATGATACTTTCATCCTGGTTACACTTTGCCAACATTTTGAAGCGGCAACCGTACCCTGCACTATTTGCAGCATATTCAAGATTTTGCAAAAATGCCCCTATCGACAAGATCGTTTCTCTTTGAGCAGGATCAACCGCATGCAGCCATTTGGTTTTATCATTACAGATTACCCAATGATAAGGCTCCAGGTATTTTACCTTCCATGGCTGCGTATTGTGACCGCTTGGCGCAAGCGAAGCAAGGTAGAGTATCTGTTTTTCGTCTGCAGTTAATGAAATATGATTGATGTTTTCTATTTTGGTATCAGCCCTTATATAATTCCGGGTATCACTTTGGAAGTAATAAATAATTCCCGCAATTACAACCGTACCTGTTGCAATGCTTATAAATTCCTTCCTGTTCATAGCACAGATTTAGTGGCAAAACTATCCAATTGGAAAGTTGTAAATACTGATCATGATCAAGCAGGAAAATGGAATTGCTCATGCAATAACCTGCGATATAGTATGTGGATTGGATTTTAGCAGGCAAGTCAATCACTGATATATTGGTAGTTTAAAGTGCAATCCCAAAAAATAAATAAAGCAATGCTGAAACTGATAAAAATGAAGAAATTTAATATTGATATTCATTCAATTACATAAAATAAACGTCTTTATCAAATATTAAAATTCTGCCTTGGAAGAGTATTTTTATTCATTGTCATACCTATTTGAGCCGTCAAATTACATGCAATATTTCACATTTAAATAATCACCCGGAGAATATTTTTTTGTTCATTTGAATTAAACCGTTATTTTTATGCAAACGATTGCATAAACTTGAGCTTTACAGTCACCATCGCTGATATCGCAAAAAAGCTGAATACCACGTCAGCTACCGTTTCCCGTGCATTAAACAACCATCCTGCCATTAGTGAAAAAACAAGAAAAAAAGTATTAAAAATTGCGGAAAAACTCAATTACCGCCGCAACAATGTAGCTTCTTCCCTAAGGCTAAGCAAAACAGGCATCATTGGTGTAATTATTCCCAGCGCCGAAATCAATTTCTTTGGATCAGTAGTACATGGTATTGAAAGCATAGCAAATATGAATGGCTATAATGTACTGATCTACCAGTCAAACGAATCCATGGAACATGAAAAAAAAGGGATCGAAACCCTGCTCAACGCAAGGGTTGATGGCATCATGGTTTCTATGGCAAAGGAAACAATTGATTATTCACATTTCCTGGAGGCAAAAAATGCAAAGGTCCCGATCGTATTCTTCGACAGGGCCAATGATGAATTGCAAATTGATTCTGTTGTAATAAATGACTACAAAGGAGCATACATAGCAACCCAACATTTAATAGACCAGGGATATAAACACATTGCACACATATCCGGGCCACTGCATATCAGCATTTTTAAAGCAAGGCTGGAAGGTTACCGGGCAGCTTTAAAAACAAATGGATTGAAGTACAATAAAACCTTTGTTGTTCCCGGGGATGTATCCATAGAATCTGGCAGAAATTCACTGCGTAGATTATTAAAACTCGCTCAGCCTCCTGATGCAGTTTTTGCAGTGGAAGATTTTACGGCACTGGGTGTTATAAAAGAATTGAAAGAACAAAATATCTGCATTCCAGGGGATTTTGGTGTGATAGGTTTTGCCAATGAACATTTTGGTGAACATATTACACCATCTCTGTCAACTATTGACCAGCAAACAGTGAATATGGGTAAGGAAGCATTTAACCTGATGCTGAATCTTATTAAAAACAAAGGAAACAAAAATAATAAACCACAAAAAATAACATTAGAACCGGTTCCTGTTTTCAGGGATTCAACTGATAGGTTATAACCGCAGAGACGCAAAGACGCTGAGATCAAATAAACACAGTGTCTCCCAGAATAACCGCGGAGACGCAAAGACGCTGAGATAAGATATACTCTGCGACTCCCCGCCTCTGCGGTAAAAAATAAAAACCACGGAGACCCAAAGACGCTGAGTGCTATTTATTCACTGCGCCTTCCCGTCTCAACGGCAAAATAAATAATAACTGCAGAGACGCATAGACGATGAGGTCAAATAAAAACTGCGTCTCCCCGCCTCTGCGGTAAAAATAAATAAAAATGAAAATGATCCACTTACTTTTCCAATTATGCCTGTTGGTAGCTTTCCCTGCTTGTAAAAAATCCGGTTCAGACAACCCTGTAAACCCTGTTATTCCAACAACTCCCTTTTTTGCAAAAGGCGCTGATATAAGCTGGCTTACAGAAATGGAATCTGCTGGAATTAAATTTTACAATGCCAGCGGTACACAAACAGAAGGTATGCAGTTATTAAAAAGTATTGGACTGAATACCATCCGGCTGAGGGTATGGGTAAACCCCACAGATGGCTGGTGTAACAAAGCCGATGTTCTTGCAAAAGCAACCCGGGCAAAAAACCTGGGCATGAAAATTCTAATTAATTTTCATTACAGTGATACATGGGCTGATCCAGGCAATCAGACCAAACCTGCAGCCTGGGCAGCAATGAATATAGCCGGATTAGAAGATGCAGTTTACACTCATACGGCAGACGTAATGAATGCACTAAAAACAAACGGCATAACTCCTGATTGGGTTCAGGTGGGCAATGAAACCAATAATGGCATGTTATGGCCCGAAGGCAAAGCTTCTATTAATATGGACTATTATGCCAGATTTTTTAAAGCCGGTTATAATGCCGTAAAAGCTGTAAGCCCAACCTCCAAAGTGATGGTACACATTTCCAATGGTTATGATAATTCGCTCTTTCGCTGGAACCTGGACGGGTTAAAAAACAATGGTGCGGCCTGGGATGTGATCGGCATGTCCTTATATCCAACAGCTTCCAACTGGTCATCCTTAAATGATCAATGCATGACAAACATGAATGATATGCTTACCAGGTTTGGGTCGGAGATCATGATCTGTGAAGTAGGCATGAGCTGGGACCAGCCTGCTGCCTGCAATGCTTTTATCGCTGACATCATCAGTAAAAATAAATCCCTGCCCAATAATAAGGGAATTGGCGTTTTATACTGGGAGCCACAAGCTTATAATAACTGGAAAGGATATACGCTTGGCGCATTTGATAATTCAGGTAAGCCAACAGCTGCATTGAATGCTTTCAACTGATGTATGATCGATGATGTATGATGTATGATTTAAAACAGTAAACGATTAAAAAGACCATGAAATACTATTTATCAATACTGCTGTTATTTGCTGCCAGTTTTTCAAATGCTCAGCGTAAGCGAATCAACTTTGACGATAACTGGACATTTGCATTAGGCCATGCCAATGACCCGTTGAAAGATTTTAAATTCAGCATGGTAAACATATTTGCTAAATCAGGTGCAGCAGTCGGCACTCCCATAGAAACAAAATTCAATGACAGTAACTGGCGAAAGCTTAATCTTCCACACGACTGGGCAGTTGAGCTTCCCTTTGAATATTCTCCTGATTTTGATGTACAATCTCACGGGTATAAACCTGTTGGTGGTGCATATCCTGAAACCAGTATTGGCTGGTACAGGAAAAAATTTATGGTACCGGTAACAGATTCAGGACAACGATTTCAAATACAATTCGACGGTGTTTTCAGAGATGCCTGCTTTTGGATAAATGGTTTTTACCTTGGCAATAACAAAAGCGGGTATGTTGGTGCATCATATGACATTAC
>JAGPDJ010000047.1 GCA_018057635.1 Ferruginibacter sp.
ATGATTATGATAATAATACAAATGGTGGAGGAACCTGTAGATTGTTAAAACTGGAAAATGCAAATACTGCAACGCCTACTGTTACGGATATCAAGGCTGCAGGGATGCCGGTTAGCGCCACTTTTTCGTGCATCAATACCGGTACAAATGACAATAACCTGATAGTAAGTTTATCAAATTATGGTATAAATAATGTATGGGTATCTACAAACGGCGGCACAGCCTGGTCAGCAATAGACGGAAACCTGCCCAATATGCCTGTACGCTGGTGTATGTTCTACCCGGGTAGCAATACAAAGGCAATCATTGCCACAGAAACCGGTGTTTGGCAAACGGACCTGATTAACGGAGCCTCTACCGTATGGGTTGCTGAAACCGGTTTTCCAACCGTACGTACAGATATGCTTCAATACAGGGCTTTAGATGGAACCATTGCTGCGGCTACACATGGCCGTGGTTTGTGGACAACAACATTGTGTTCACCTCCACCGGTTTCGGTAAGTCCAGTCAATTCTCTAATCTGTAACCCGGGCGGAACAGGTATAACTTTAACCGCTATTGGCGCAACAACGTATACCTGGTCACCAGCAACTGGGCTTTCTGCTACTACAGGTGCCAGTGTTACAGCAACTCCGTCCACAACCACAACATATACAGTAACTGGAACTGACGGTGCCGGTTGTGTGAATACAGCAACAGCAACAGTAACTGTAGCTAATAAGCCTACCATTGCGCCTACTGCAACTCCAGCTACAGTTTGTTCGGGAGCTAATTCAGTATTAAATGCTAATGTTTCTGCACCACCTGCTTATTGCATACCTACATATTCAACAGGTACCGGATCAGGTGACTGGATTTCACTGGTACAAATAGCATCCACTACTTTGAACAATACATCTGCAGGGGCTGCTGCTTCACCTTATTATACGTTATATCCTGCATCCGGTGCTACAACAGCAAGCCTTACCGCAAATACTGCCTATACCATGACAGTAAGCGGTGGAACTTTCGCAACATGTCTCATCAGGGGCTGGATTGATTATAACAAGGACGGCGTGTTTTCAGAAGCAGAATCTATAGGAATTTCTCCAAATGTTGGGGCTGCTGCAACCGGAACAATCGTATTTACACCACCACTTACTGCTATCAACGGATTAACACGTATGCGTTTACGTTCCAGTGATGCCAATCCTGGCCCCGGAACCGGTGATTTCTGTGGAGCAACGAACAGCAATTTCGGGGAAACAGAAGATTATGATATTACCATTACTGGTGGGGTAGCACAATATACTTATCTGTGGTCTCCGGCTACTTTCCTTTCCGGAACTACAACCAATCCGACTACAGCCACAGCAGTTACAACAACCACACCATACAATGTAACTGTTACCGGATCAAACGGATGCAGTGCTACCAGTAGTGTAACCGTAACCGTTAATACAGTTACAGTAACAAATCCCGGAGTGGCAACAGGAACAACAGGAGTGGTATTTAGCCAAGCCTTTACACAAACAGGCGCTATAGGCGGCGCAACTTTTTCAATAAATTCCGGAACACTGCCTACAGGTTTAACATTGAGCCCGGCTGGATTACTGAGTGGTACTCCAACTGTTTCCGGCAGCTTCCCGATCACTGTAAAAGTTACCGGTGGAAATGGTTGTATCGGAATTGGCGGACCATATAATCTTGTGATCATTAGTTCAACTGTAACACTAAACCTGACGGCATTTTTGGAAGGATTTTATACGGGTAGCAGCACCATGCGGGCAAACCTGTTCGATCTTGGCCTGAGTGCTGATCCATCAGCAACTGATAATATAACAGTTAACCTGTGGTCTCCTGCAAGCCTGTCTAGTCCAACACCAAACCATACAATTTCAACCCTGTTGCATACAAACGGAACTGCAACCATGCAGTTTCCGGGTGCTGTTAACGGCAATTCCTTTTATATTGCCGTGAAACACCGGAACAGTATGGAAACATGGAGTAAGACCGCTGTTCCATTTACAACAACCACTTCCTATGATTTCAGTACAGGTTTGATCAAGGCATATGATGACGGGGTAAATCCGCCAATGGCAAACATGGGTGCAAGCATGTTTGGTGATGTTTATGCCTTCTATGGTGGCGATGTTAACCAGGATTATACAATAGATGGTGGCGATGCAAATGATATAGAAATTGGTGCCAATAATTTTGATTTTGGGTATAACGCAGCAGATGCCAATGGCGATGGGGAAACAGGCGGCCAGGATGCAAATATTGTTGAGATCAATGCTAACCTTTTCCTATATTATGCACGTCCTTTTTAACTTATTGAGAACATGTAATATTAATTAGGGCTTACAGATAATTATTAAAAAATCCATTTTCTGAATAAGAAAATGGATTTTTTAATATGGCTTTGCAAGATTTTTTAGCAGAATTTTTTACTTACGCCATTTCTGTAAAATACTTATGAAAATAAGGGATCGTTTCAATACCCTTGTAAAAATTGGCAATGTCAAATTTTTCATTCGGACTGTGCAGGTTGTCGCTGTCGAGCCCAAAACCCATTAATACAACTTTTGTTCCCAGTTCCTTTTCAAACAAAGAACAAATAGGAATACTGCCACCACCACGCACAGGAATAGGGGCTTTTCCGAATGTGGCTTCCATAGCTTTTGCTGCAGCCTGGTAAGCTTTACTGTCAATAGGTGTTAAGTAAGGTTCTCCGCCATGATGCAAGGTTGCTTTTACGGTTACATAATCCGGTGCAATTTTGTGCAGGTGGTCTATGAGCAGTTTTGTTATTTTGTCAGATCCCTGGTTAGGAACAAGCCGGGCAGAAATCTTGGCAAATGCTTTTGAAGGCAATACTGTTTTAGCACCTTCTCCTGTATAACCTCCCCAGATGCCATTCAGTTCAAGCGTTGGCCTGATCCCTGTTCTTTCATTGGTAGAAAAACCTTTCTCACCCCAAAGTTCTTTCACACCCAGGTCGGTTTTATACTCCGCTTCATCAAACGGCGCCTGTGCCATTAATTTTCTTTCTTCATCAGTTGCTATTATAACATCATCATAAAATCCGGGTATGGTTATATGATTGTTTTCATCATGCAGCGATGCGATCATTTTTGAAAGGATGGTAATTGGATTTGCAACTGCACCACCATAAACCCCGCTGTGAAGGTCACGGTTAGGCCCGGTTACTTCAACTTCAATATAACTTAACCCACGTAAGCCGATATCCAGGCTTGGTGTATCCAGGCTTATCATGGCGCTGTCGCTGATCAAAACACAATCTGCTTTTAAAAGATCTTTGTGGGATGAAACAAATTTACCCAGGTTAGGTGAACCTACTTCTTCTTCACCTTCAATACAGAATTTAATATTGTTTTGCAGGGAGTTGGTCTTAACCATTATTTCCAATGCCTTTACATGCATATAAACCTGTCCTTTATCATCACAACTTCCACGGGCAAATATTTTACCGTCTTTAATTACAGGATCAAAAGGGCCGCTGTTCCACAAATCAAGCGGGTCGGGAGGTTGTACATCGTAATGCCCATAAACCAATACCGTTGGTTTGGCAGGATCAATCATTTTTTCACCGTAAACAATCGGGTGGCCCTCTGTTGGATATATTTCTACTTTATCTGCGCCAGCTTCCAGTAACCGTAGCTTTACTGCTTCTGCACAACGGATCATATCCGGTTTGTGTTCGGTTTTTGCACTTACACTCGGTATCCTTAAAAGTTCCAGTAATTCGCTTAAAAAACGGTCATTATTTTTTTCCTGGTAATCTTTCCAAGTCTGCATAATTGTATAATATTTGTAATGAAGAAATGAATTTGAGGGCTACGAATATAGCTTATTTTTAAATTAAATTCTGGTTATTTTAACGTCTGTGTATTTTATAAAAAATTTGTGTTTTATTATTTGGACCTATGGATTTTTTACATATAAATTTGCGTCACGATTGCTTGTCAATTTATCAGCCTTTGTGTAGTTTCATCATGTATTCAAGATGTTTCTATGCAAAGGCTGAGTCAATTTTGGGAGTTTGGTTTATTGTTTTGCCGGGTTGTATATAAAGAGTTATTACAGTGGTTTTATTTATTATATTTCTTAATCAAGATAGCCGGGCCTGTAATAATAATATATAAGATTGCAAAAAATACCAATAACCATTTTAGTACAGAAAATATAACAGTTAACAGGGCTATCACATCTGATGAATATCCGTTTAATGTGAACAGCATTCCCGCATTTTCTGCAATATCCAGGAGGCCGGCATACAATGCACCAATAGCAGCAATTTTTCCAGCTTTTTGAAGAAGACCTTTTAAGGAAGAAGCGATGCTTTTACATGAATAAAACAATGCCAGTGAGTAAAAGAAAAGGAAAATAAAATCATACCAGGTGTTTTGTATGGCTGCACTTATATTGTCAATATTGTTTGGCCCCGGATAAGACCAGGCATTCAGTATGTCATCCGTTTTTGCTTTATTATATGCAAACTCCAGGTTCAGTATACCCAAAGGTGTTTCGGGTGTTTTTAAAGTTTTGCCAGAAACAGCCATTACATATATCATGATAACTGTACCTGCAATGATGAAAATCCCGTTTATTGTTTTGATCATAAGTGTTCAAATCTTTGTTGCACAAAATCCCAATTCACAACTTTCCACCAGTTTTCAATATAATCAGCTCTCCTGTTCTGGTACTTTAAATAATATGCATGTTCCCATACATCAATTCCCAACAGCGGCATTCCTTTTACTTCGCTTATATCCATTAAAGGATTATCCTGGTTTGGCGTACTGCCGATCTTTAAAGTTTTTTTATCATCGGTATAAAGCCAGGCCCAGCCACTTCCAAAACGGTTCTTGGCTGCATCTGAAAATTTTTCCTTAAAGCCTGCAAAAGAAGAGAAGCTGTTTTCAATGGCAACCATCAGTTTCCCTACAGGTGCATTGTTTTCAGATTTTGGCCGCATGCATTGCCAGAACAATTCATGGTTGTAATGGCCGCCGCCATTGTTTCTCACTTTACCGGAATATTTAGAAACAGCTGAAAGCAGTTCTTCCACAGATTTTGTTATATCAATGCCTTCAGCTTTTGCAGCGTCTTTCAGGTTTTTTGAATATGCTGCTGCATGTTTGCTGTAATGTATCTCCATGGTCAAACTGTCAATAACATCTTCCAGTGCATTATATTGATAGGGTAACGGTTTCTGGCCGAAACCCGTTTCATAAATGCCGCCCTTGATCTTACCTGCGGTTGCACAGGATGTGGCAAATGTATTCAAACCGGCAAGGCCCAATGTTAATGCAGCAGTTCCGGTTGCAGTGTTTCTGATAAAATCTCTGCGGCTCCTGGATTGTTCATGTTTCATGACAAATTGTTTTAAAGGTTAAACACTATCATTCTTCTTTATTAAATGCAGTAACGACCGCATTTTATTGAAAGCCCTGTAATAAAATTCCTTACTGAAAAGTTGCGAATCATGCATGGCTTTGTAAGTCAGGAATATACCAACAGGTATGAGTACTATTACTGAAAGCCACATTCCGATATGTGGAGGGGTGATGCTTTCTTTTACAAATTTTTCACCAAACATATTAAGCAGGTGGAAGATCAGGAAAAAGATTATGGCAACAACAAGCGGCATACCAATTCCTCCTTTCCTGATGATTGAACCAAGTGGTGCTCCAATGAAAAATAATATGAGGCATGCCAGTGAAAGGGAAAACTTTCTGTGGTATTCAATTTTGTGGAAACGGATATCTTTTTCTTTTGCTTCCAGGTCGCCGGTACTGAATTGCAGGTTGTTCTTTATTTCAGTTGCAGTTGTAATGGAACGGTCGTGTATGCTTTCGCTTAAAGAATCAGGAAAAATCACGGAATTAACGGTAAGTGGGTTTTTAGCTGCTTTTACCCAGTTACTGTCAGGTTCATTGGTAAAATGTAAGTTACTGATTAGCGACAGGTTCATTTTTTTTGAAAGGCTGTCTTCTATCTTAGACAGGGAATCAATGCTCCTGTTCAGCTGGCGTGCACTAAGCATCTGGTAATTGCCTTTGAATGCACTGTCGGGTGTGTTCTGTTTTTGAAGCACACTGAGATCGAAAAGTTTTTTAAATTCTTTAAAAGCGAGCCTGGTAAATTCTGTTGCTGTGTCATATGGATTTCCCCTTTCCTGGTAACGGAAACCATTTTCAAGGTTAAACTCAAGAAAATTCTTGTCTTCGGTAATCTTCATCGTACCTCTTTCGGCAATAATGCAATTGTCCTGTAGTGAATTTCCCTGTTCAAAGATCAGAACATTTCCGATGGTCTTTCCATCTGCATATTTTTTACCGATCTTAATGGCATAATTGGGAATATGCGTAAAAAAAACACCTTCCTTCAAATCAAACGCTGGTTTTTTATAATAAATATCACTGTACAAAGTCTTGAACTTGAGAGTAGCATATGGAATAACATAATTTGCAAATAAGAATGTTACATACGAAAGCAAAACCGCAAACACGATCAGCGGGCGCATGAAACGGAGCAATGAAATTCCCGACGACTTGATGGCCACCAGTTCAAAACTTTCTCCAAGATTGCCAAATGTCATGATTGATGATATAAGGATGGCAATAGGCATAGCCAGTGTAAGCAATGATGCACTGGCATACCAAAGAAACTGCAATATGGTAATAATATCAAGGCCCTTGCCAACCAGGTCGTCAATATATTTCCACAGTATCTGCATCATCAACACAAAAAATGCAATGAAAAACGTAACTATAAAAGGGCCAATAAAAGATTTAAAAATAAGTATGTCTAACTTTTTTATCATACCGGGGCATATAAACTGTCATTATGAATTAAAATCATTAATTTTTCAAAATGACTGATACAACAAAAATAGTTCTTTCTGAGAAGGAACTTTCATTGGTTAATGATGCAGGGTGGTTTTTAACCAAACATGTTATAATTAAAAAAGTTTATAGCCTGTTTTCAGATATGATACCTGCAATATCATCCGCTATCAAAGAAAATGGCATATCGCTGCCTCCTGAGTTAGCTGCTTCTCATCCCCGAATTTATAAAGGGGAGAATTATTTGCAACTTCCTTATGTGATGCTTGATTACCCGGGTTATTTTAAAGGGGAACATATTTTTGCCATCCGTACCATGTTCTGGTGGGGTAATTTCTTCAGCATAACATTACACTTATCGGGGAAATACAAATCTATGTTTGAAGAAACATTGCCTGGTAACCTTGAAAAAGCTAAATATGATTTCTTTGTTGCAATAGGGAAGGATCAGTGGCAGCATCATTTTGAAGAAAACAACTATTTACCGGCATTACTGATTTCAAAAGAACAACTTAAAGAAAATTGGAATGATTCCAATTTTATTAAACTGGCATTAAAATTCGGCCTGCAAAACTGGAATAATACAGCAAATCCAATACTGGATGGGTATTTAAAAATCACATCCCTGTTACGTTAACTTCCCAGGCGGTGGAAGAGCTCTTTCACCTGGTATTCCCAAAGCTGACTTTGGTCTTTAATGTCCTTTTTATCGGCGAAATCGGTTACAACGAGTATTGTTTGGTTAGTAACTTCAGATTTGTCAATCCTGAACTCAAAGAATTCATCTTTCCCGGAATGGGTCCAGTGAAAACGGATGAATTTATCAGCTTCTTTATCCACAACATTGGCATATTCTTCTGTACCATTCCATGAAAAACTAAAAACACCATCCCTTTCGTCTACAATATCTGCAAACCACTCCTGTAGTCCGGCAGGGGAACTTAAAAATTCATACAATATGCCGGGAGAGCATCTAACAGGGTACTCCAATGTATATAATAATTTCTTACTCATTCTTCAATTTTAATAAATTCCTTGAACCATGCAATAATAATGAAATAATTAACCTGACAAAACTTTTGGAACATTATTTTGAGTTTTATCCAATTTATTTTTATGAAATACCGTAGGATTCTTAAAAGCGGCATATAAAGCATACAAATATTTTTTTGGATACATATTAAAATGCTATAAATTACGTTATACAAATTAACATTTCTTAAACACTTAAAAAATGGACTTAATATTTTGAACCATAACCACTAAAACGAACCGATTATGAGTATGCGTCAGCTGAAAATAACGAAATCTATTACAAACCGGGAAAGCCAGAGCCTTGAAAAGTATTTACAGGAAATTGGTAAGGTAGAATTGATTTCCCCGGAAGAAGAAGTAAAATTAGCAGTAAGAATTAAAAAAGGAGACCAGGAAGCCCTTGAAAAGCTTACCAAAGCCAACCTTCGATTTGTTGTATCAGTTGCAAAACAATACCAAAACCAGGGTTTAACGCTTCCGGATCTCATTAATGAGGGTAACCTCGGACTGATAAAGGCAGCGCAAAGGTTTGATGAAACCAGGGGTTTTAAATTTATTTCTTATGCTGTTTGGTGGATCAGGCAAAGCATATTACAGGCACTTGCAGAACAATCACGTATTGTAAGGCTCCCTTTAAATAAAGTTGGGTTAACAAACCGCATCAGCAAAGCATATTCTCAGCTTGAACAGGAGTTTGAAAGAGAACCTACTCCTGAAGAACTGGCATTTTTACTGGATATCGATCCCGATGAAGTAGCCGCAACACTTGGTGTTGCTGCCAGGCATGTAAGCATGGATCAACCCCTTTTTGACGGGGAAGAAGGAACTTTAATTGATGTGTTGATCAATCAGAATGCTGTAAGTACAGACAATAACCTGGCTGTAAATGCATCTCTTCAGACTGAAATTGAACGATCACTCAGTACATTAACAGAGAGGCAAAAAGAAGTTATCTGTTATTTTTTTGGATTAGGCATAGATCATCCGCTTAGCCTGGAAGATATCGGTGAAAGGTTTAACCTAACCCGGGAAAGGGTTCGTCAAATAAAAGACAAGGCCATTACCAAACTCAGGTGTACAACCCGTAGTAATCAATTAAGAGGATTCCTGGGGGCATAAATAATTATAAATCTCGTGAAGTGGATGTTGCAAAAGCAGCATCCACTTTTTTTGTGCCTTGTACAATAATTGTTACAGATTTATCAAATGTATTGAGGCTTTCCAGTAACCTGTTTTCTAATGTTTTCAAACTATTGAATATGTAAACATTTTTACACTGCCACAAAAAAAATCCCCGTCATAATTGACAGGGATTTTTTTATATGTTAACTGAAGTTATTTCTTTATGATCGATAATACCTTTGTTTCAGTTCCGGCTGTTACTTTCAACTGGTATGAACCGGAAGCAAGTGCTGTCATATTTATTTTGTAAACATTCAATCCGGATTTACCTGTAATGATCGTTTTCTTTATTTCTTTTCCGTTTGCATCAGTCAGGAAGATGTTTATATTTTCATCTGCAACCAAATCTATATTCACATTGCCGATTGAAATAACGGGGTTGGGATAAATGTTCACAGAAAATTGTTTGCCATCAAGCCTGATAGATTTTATTTCTGTGTATGCAAACTTACTGTCTTTGTCTACCTGTTTGATCCTGTAATACACTATATCTGAACGAAGTGATTTGATATTATAATCAGTATACTCATACACATTGGTATTACTGCCTGATATGATCGGTTTAACAGCAACGTTTGCAATTTTTACAAAATCCCTTCCGTTAAAACTTCTTTCAATTTCATAAATATCTGTAACTGCTGTTTCATTTTCAACTTTCCAGTTTAAAACGCCGTTGGCATCTTTTTTTATAGCAGTGAACCCCGTGAATTTAACAGGAATAGGAACGTTTGCCAACGGAAGCAGGTGTGTTGTTCCGGCAATATTAAATCCCGGTCCATAAAATTGATCATTAGCTCCCGGATCAATAAAATTAGCTCCGCCGTCAACTACACCAAATACTGTTTCAAAGTTTGGATCATTCAGGTCACTGGCCATTTCAAAATTTCCTACACCGGCTCCAATCAGGTTTAGCCTGCAAATTTCATATTCAACACCGGATTGGTATGCAAAACTTGGAATGGTAGATGTATTGTGAACATATCTAACATAAGTGTATGGCCCGGACACATAATCTGACCTTCTTTGAATATTAATACTTGGGAATTGAGATCCATTAATAAGATCAGAAATTGTAAATAAAGGAGTACTGGCCGTAACATACCTGAAGCAAAATTCCAGGTAAGCAATGGACGTAGTGAGGTTAGCCGATGGCTTCATTTTAAAAACAAGTGTATTGCTTGTATTATTGAATGTGGCCTGGAAATATTGGCTATAACCTGAAGTTATACTCAATAAACTGATCGCAAAAATTACAAATATTTTTTTCATTATATATTTTTTAGAAAACAGGTTGTGAAATAGTACTAATACTTGACCCGAGTATATTGATTAGTTTCAGGTAATCATTGTTAGATGCACCTAAGCCGGTCATCTTAACTGTTCCATCCATATTAAGGTCTTGTTTGGAATAAGTATTGGGAATTGAATTGGTACTTGAACCAAGCGTATTCAACAACTGCAGGTAATCATTATTTCCTGCGCCTAAACCTGTCATCTTAACAATGTTATCGTTGTTGGCATTTCCTCCCCACATTCCAAATATATTGGTATTCAGGGTTGCCATTGCATTATTTGAAACAGCACCAGCGAAAGCTTTTGCAAGGTTATCTGTAAAATTATAAGAAGTAGTTACAGTTTTTGCCAATGCAATATTATTCAACGACCTTACGGCCAGGTGATTTCTGTGACGGATAGAAATATAATAGTTGCCCGCGGTATTACCTGCCATGTTTAAAGATGAAGTTCCATCAGTATCAACAACATCACCATCTCTTTGTAAAAGAGCGGCCCTGCTGCTTAAAACTGTTCCTGT